>NZ_JBRCUV010000030.1:0-55615 GCF_053498235.1 Thermodesulfobium sp. | reverse complement strand
TAGAAAATTTTGTACGTTAATTACTCAACAAATAGTTATAAGATAAGTAACATAAGTTGTGGGATAAGAAATTAAAAATTTTTTGTTTGTATAGTTCAACTAACAAAAAATTAGGAGGGTAAATTTATGAATGCGCAACTATTAAAATTACTTAAGGGACAAATTGAGAGAATTGGACAACTGAAAAAGGAGGGTAAATTTATGGATGCTCGACTATTAGAGTTACTTAAGGGACAAATTAAGGAAATTGAACAATTGAAAAATTCTGAGAATTGGGGACCAGAATATCAAGTTTGGGAAAACACAACTGTAAAAATAGTTAAAAAACTTTTTGACGATGATTATTTAGAACTATTTAAGCGTTCAGATACAAGTGTATGTTCTCGTGTAGATTATGGTCTTAATCAGAAGCTATATCTTAAAGAACTTGACAAAAAGAAAAAACTTTTAGAAGGATTTGTAAGAGAAAAAACAAGGCTTGAAGCTGAATCATCTTTAAGTATTGGTAGGACGCTTGGCTTAAAATATTACGATTTGCATCATTCAATAAAAGAAGTAAGCCAGCAGAGATTTGAAGACGGTCATTATGCTGATGCGGTTGAAGCAGCATTTAAAGAAGTTATTAAGCGGGTTAAAGGATTTATAAGAGATAAAACAGGAGAAAATTTAGATGGCGATAAAGCAATGAATCGAGCTTTTGGATGTGAAAACCAAGTTCCTCTGATTAAGTTTAATGATTTACAACATGTTGGAGAAAAGGATGAGCAAAAAGGAATAATGTATCTATTTAAAGGCATTGTAGGTATTAGAAATCGTAAAGCACATGAAAATGTCATCTTAGATGATCCTTATAGAGCTATTGAATATTTAGCTTTAACCAGTTTATTAATGAGATTACTTGATGAATATGCAAAATAACTGGTCAACAAAAAATAAGAGAGATTTGCCAAATTATAAGGGTTGGTATTAAGCCTTATGCAAACTAAAATACAATATTGTGTTAACATCCAGATTTATTTAGAATGTGCTTAAAGAGATTATTTCTAAACAGAAATTTTAAAATTTTACATTGAGGTTTTTAAAAAATGGCAGTTAATGAGGAAAAGATTAACATAATCAACAAAGAGTTTGATGATTTGTGCAGAAAGTTTTCATCTTTTTGTGATAAATATGCAAAATTTTTAGCTATCCGTGGAATAATTGAAGACATTAGAGAAAAAGGAAGAAGTCTTCTTCTCCATGAAGGGAAATGGAGTAAATGGTGGAATAAGGGGAATGAATGGGATATTTGTGATGATTATTTTGTTAAAGAATTTATTGTAGGGAATTTTTGTACTTCCTGTATTATGAGTATAAGAGCTATAATATCTATGAATGACAAAGATCTAACAATTTGCAGAATTCTTAAAGACATTAAAGAGTTAGAAAATGATAGTATAACGTGTGAGATAGAAAAAATAATTTCTGAAATTAAAAAAGATTTTCATGAGGGTGAAGAAAACGAATATCATAAAATAAAAACTATTGCTAACAAAAGAATCGCTCATTTTAAATATAGTCCAGAAAAATATGAATTAGATATAAATGATATAAAAAAATATTATAAAAGAATACACGAAATACTCTGCAGAATTTATAGGTTACTTCTCACGAATAAATTACTTCGTGAGGATTACCATCCTCAAGCATATCTTTCTAATCTCTCTTCTTTCCAACCTAATATACTTGAATATTCTGATGAATATGAAAGCTTTAGAGAAGAATATAGAGAATGGTGGAAAAATTCTTAAAGATTCCTAGATTGTTGGGAAAATTCCCAAAGATTAGATTACTAGATTGTTAATAAATTATTAGTAAAGCCGGCGGGAAAAGAAATCGTTAAAAAATCAATGTAGATTTATATTTAAGAAGTGAAGATGATTATTAATATGGAAATATGAAAGGTTATCGTCCACTGATAGAATATAGTTAACAAACCAAAACTAGATGAATTTACAGAAAAATTGGATGTGATCAAAAACTACACCAGTAAGGCTTTTTTAAATTGCTGATAATAGAGCTTACACACTGAGGTTCAGGGTACTATGGTAGTGCTTAAGAACAAAAAGCAATACACCCCGAGCAAGATGCTCAGGGTACTATAGCTAATACTTCCACTTTATGGTATATTGCTTTAAACTAACTTCTTTGGGGGTATCACAATTTGGAAGACTTATTGCATGATGTAGATAGCATTAAGGATGCGCATGATAGATTCTTTAAGATGGTATTTTCAGAGGAAAATAACACAAGAACGTTTATAAAAAAGTTTTTTCCATATGAGTTAAGAAAAAACATAGATATAGAATCTCTTAAACTAATAGACAACGAAAAATTATCAAAAGAGTATAAGAAATATCAGTTGGATCTATCTTTTGAATGCAACTTTAAGGGAAATAAGTCTATGTTATACATAATATTTGAACACAAGTCAGACTTAGACAGATTTGTTTTTTAAGAACTTTTCAATTGAAGACATAGTCTCTATACTGAACTATATTGCTATAAATTATGGATTAGAAAGAACAAACCAGATAATATCAGAAGTTGGAGGTGATAAAAAGATGATTATGACCTTAACCAAGAAATGGATGATGGAAGGTGAAAAGAAAGGAAGAAAAGAAGGTGAAAAGATAGGAAGAAAAGAAGGTGAAAAGATAGGAAGAAAAGAAGGTGAAAAGATAGGAAAATTGCTTAGTGCTCAGGAAATGGTAATAAATGCTATTGAGGCAAAATTTGATACAGTTCCAGAAAATATTGAAAATAAGGTTAAGAGTATTTCTGATAGAGAAAGGCTAAAAAAAATATTAAAGGCAATGTTTAAGATAAAAAATATAGAAGAACTCGAAGATCTATTGTAATATAAATACACCCCGAGCAAGATGCTCAGGGTACTATGGCTCAACACTCTGCTTGGTAGCCCTCTTTTCGGTTAGCTCTGCACTTATGGTATATAGCACCACTGCTGAGGTAGCTTTGCCTTTATGGTAAGCCAAGCATCCTGCTTGGTAGCTTTTAAAAAATCTCAAAAGTAATACACCCCGAGCAAGATGCTCAGGGTACTATAAGGGCTTAGGAATATTGACTATTTATTATCGCTTTCTTATACTATTACTAAGCAGTACTTAAAAGGAGGTAAGAAATTATGAGATCATCTACTAATAAATCTGTTCTTACTAAAAAATCACAGGTTACTTTGCCAAAACAGATAAGAGATTTTCTTGGGGTCAAGGCTGGCGAGAGAATTTCTTTTGTTATAGAAGACAATACAGTTAAGATTGTTCCAATAAAGTCAAAACTTGAAGAAAATTTTGGAAAAGTAAAGCCAATACAAAAACCAGAAGATTTCAAACAAATCAGAGAGTTTGTCGAACAAAAAATTGTGCAAGAAGCTGCCAATGAAATCTAAAGAGAAATTTCTTGATACAAATATACTTATTAGATATTTTACAAAAGACGACGAAAAGAAAGCCTATGATGTTCTGGAACTATTAAAAAGAATAGAGAAAAATGAAGAAAAAGTTATAACCACTCCACTGGTAATCTTTGAAGTAATTTTTACTCTCCAAAACTATTACAAACTGCCCAGAGAAGAAATTAAAGAGTTACTTTTGCCAATATTGAATCTAAGAGGATTGAGGCTAACTTTTAAACCGATATTTGAAAAAGCTCTTGAAATGTATCCTCAGGTGAATATCTCCTTTGCAGACATTTTTAACTATTGTTTTATGCTTGAGGAAGGAATAAATGAAATATATAGCTACGATGGGGATTTTGATAATCTTGTAGGGGTGAAGAGAGTTTTACCATAAATGCGTAGAAAGAGTAAGCCAAGTATCCTTGCTTGGTAGCAGTAAGAGCAAAAAAAGCAAAAAACTGTCCACGAGCAGGATGCTCGTGATACTATGAAGAACGTCCACGAGCAGGATGCTCGTGATACTATGAAGAACGGCCGCGAGCAAGGATGCTCGCGATACTATAACTGAAGCCTCCTGTAGCACCTTTACATAAGCGCTATTGATTTAAATTGGTATATGATGTATAAATATGATGTCACATATAGATATCGAAAGGAGGAGGTATTATATGAAAGATGTTGCAAGTCTCACTATAAGGATTCCTAGAACATTGCATAAGAAGGTAAAAGAGATAGGAAAATTGGAGAATAAGTCTCTTAATGAAATAATAAGGGAACTTCTGAATAATTGGTCAAAAAAAGAAGAAGAAAAAATGCTTTACGACGCATTTAGCAAAGTTTATGAAGATGACGTGGAATATGCATTTCATGCACAAAAAGAAGTAGTTCTTAGCAATGAAAACTCTGAAGAGGTTTGAAATCTGGCTTGTTAACTGGAATCCAAGAAGAGGCTCAGAACAAGAAGGTTTAAGGCCATCTCTTATAATTCAGACAGATGCAGGAAACACAAACCAGAATTACCCAAATACAATTGTTATTGCAATAAGTACAAAAGGAAGAGATATTCCCTTTCATATTAAGGTTAGTCCTTCAAAGGAAAATGGTCTAAAAAGCGTATCTTATATAAAGTGCGAACAAATTATTACTATTTCAAAAGAAAGGCTTGTAGAAAAAATGGGGACATTGGAAGAACTATATAAAGAGAAGGTTGAAGAGGCCTTAAAATGTGTATTGAATTTAGAGTAGTGATTTCTAATCGCGAGCAGGTGCTCGTGATACTATACTCCACGAGCAAGATGCTCGTGATACTATAAGATGCTCGTGATACTATAAGATGCTCGCGTTACTATGAGATGCTCGTGGTACTGTGACCAAGGTGCTAGGGTATAATAATTAATAATTATTGTTGGCATAGATAACAATCCTTTTACGGGGTATTAGTACAATAAGTGGATAGAATGATAAATGATGATGACTTCTGGGAGTTTTTAAGTTTTTATAAAGAAATAGAAACGTATAAGCGTAATTTACCTCACTGGCAGCAAGGTAGTGTATGGTATTTTGTAACCTTTCGTTTGGCAGATTCTATCCCAAATCACATTAATGAGAAGATTTTATCTGAACGTAAACTCTGGATGAAGAAACACCGTGATTTAACAAAACTTACTAGAGAAGAAAAAATTGAATATTATCGATTGTTTTCCAAAAGAATTGAAAATTTATTAGATGATAATAGGGGTAGCTGTATACTTAAAGATAAAACGATAGCGGAAATTGTAGCTAGGACGTTACTTTATTTTGATAATCAAAGATACAAATTAGATGAATGGGTAATTATGCCTAACCATGTCCATGTACTTGTAAAACCTTTGTTAAATTATAAGTTGTTAACAATATTACATAGCTGGAAATCTTTTTCGGCTAATGAGATTAACAAATTGCTTGGTAAAAATGGACAGATATGGATGTATGAATCTTATGACCATATAGTACGAAACGAAAATGCTTTTGAGGCAATTCGTAAATATATTAGAGAAAATCCAACAAAGGCAAAAACTATAGGGTATAGTAGAGAAAATTTTGGTGAACTGTGAAAAACTTTTCGCGAGCAAGGATGCTCGCGTTACTATGAGATGCTCGAGATACTATACTCCACGAGCAAGATGCTCGTGGTACTATACAAAAAGCTTTTCGCGAGCAAGATGCTCGCGTTACTATGAGATGCTCGAGATACTATAATTTTTTAATTGCTTTTAATAGCTCATCCTTTTTCTTATATACATCTCCCAGATAGGACTCTTCGTGCGGGAGCTCAAATCCTAAAAGTTCTTCTTTGTTTAATTCCTTTTCAAATATATATTTGTTATTTTTAAAATCATAATGTAAAAGGCTAGTTTTCCCCTTGAGAACAATATCTCTCATAGTGCTCTTGCCTAAAATGTAGTCTAATATCACGAATGGACTTTGGGATAGAAACCAATTTTCGTGTTCATCATTGTCGTCGCACCAAACTAGAGCAGTGGTAGCAGTTCTGTCTATCATTACCCTAGGTCCATAATACCAAACTAATATTTCAAAATCTGCTTCTAAAACACAATTTCCTTCTTTATCTTCTACTTTTATTCTGTAATCAAACAAGTAAACTCCCTCACTTTTTTAATTTTGTATAAAAAGTATAGAACAAAAAGATATGGATGAGAAGAACATTTCGCGAGCAAGGATGCTTGCGATACTATAAATTGTCTGACAATATTTAAAAATAGCTATTTAATAGGATTTTTTAAAATATCAGAAATGCTTGACAAGTCTGACAATTAAATGTATCATTGTCAGACATACTTATGAAAGGAGGTTGACAATGTTAGATGAGATTAATTTTGCCTTTTTTGATTCAGAGGTGTCTTTATTTTGTGAATCTAATCTTAGGTTGAGTAACATTGTCAACCTAAGAGACTCTGCCAAAAAATTTTTGGAGGTGAAAGAATTATGCAAATTTTTCTAGATACTGCGAAAATTGACGAAATTAGAAAGTTAGTTCCTACTGGTGTGGTAGACGGCGTAACCACCAATCCTTCACTTCTTGCTAAGGCGGGTTGTAAGGATATTAAGAGTGCTATTCAAGAAATCTGTTCTATGGTAAAAGAGCCTGTTAGCGTTGAGGTTATAGGCACAAAGGCCGATGAGATGATAAGTGAAGCAAGAGAATATTCATTGTGGAAATTAAATACTGCAATAAAGATTCCTATGACAGACGAGGGCTTAAAGGCTGTAAGTGTCCTATCTAAGGAAGGCATTAAAACGAACGTCACCCTTATATTTTCCACTAGCCAGGGATTGCTCGCAGCTAAAGCGGGCGCTACATTTGTGAGCCCTTTTGTAGGAAGATTGGATGATATTTCTCATAATGGTCTAGAAGTGGTAAGAGACCTTTCTCACATATTCAAGATATATGGATTTAGTACCAGAATTATAGCGGCAAGCATAAGGCATCCAATTCACGTAATAGAGTCTGCAAAGGCAGGCGCTCATATAGCTACCGTGCCCACAAAGGTTTTAGAGGCAATGTTCAAGCATCCTTTGACAGACATTGGTATTGAGAGGTTTCTAAGCGATTGGAAGAGTCTTCAGGCTTCTAAATAGGCTTTTTACAAAATAAAAAAATATGAGGTGGAATTATGAATATTATGAATATTAAATATACGAATTTTTTGGATTTGAATTACGTCCCAGGCAAAAATGACGTTTTGGCAGCCTTTTATGTAGAGCCTGCTCCTGGAACAGATATAAAAGAGGCAGCTGGAGCAGTGGCTTCTGAGTCTTCTATAGGTACCTGGACAGATCTTGCTACTATGAAACAGTCAATATGGGATGAACTAAGGGCAAGGGTTTACTCAATAGAGGGCAATATTGTGAGGATAGCCTATCCTGACGTGCTCTTTGAGGCGAGTAATCTTCCTCAATTCTTAAGTAGCGTTGCAGGAAACGTGTTTGGCATGAAGGCAGTAGAAAATCTCAGATTGATAGATATTATGCTTACTCAAAAATTTTTAAAGGATTTGCCAGGTCCTGCTTTCGGAATAGATGGAGTAAGAGAGGTTCTTGGCGTGAAGGATAGACCATTGGTTGGCACAATTGTTAAACCTAAACTTGGTTTAAATCCAAAAGAACAGGCGCAGGTTGTGTACGACTCTTTGGTTGGTGGTCTGGATCTGGTAAAAGATGATGAAAACCTCTCTCATCAAGATTTTTCGAATTTTGACGAGAGGATAAAGTACTCACTTGAAGCAGTTGCTAGGGCTGAAAAGGAAACCGGTGAAAAGAAGGCATATTTACCAAACGTTACAGCACCTACAGAGGAGATGCTCAGAAGGGCTGACCTTGTTAAAAAAGAGGGCGGAAAGTATGCGATGGTTGACGTTGTGACTACTGGCTTTGCGGGCGTTCAAAGCTTGAGAAATGCAAATACAGGCCTGATATTGCACGCTCATCGCGCAATGTATGCAAGTTTTGCGAGAAATAAGAGACATGGCATACACATGTTAGTGCTTTCAAAACTCTTAAGATTTGCGGGATTAGATCAACTTCATATAGGCACTGTGGTTGGCAAGATGGAAGGGGATAGGGACGACGTTTTAGTTTGTCACGAGGCTCTTGGTGCTAGTAAAGAGATGAAGGTAAAGACCTATTTACCATATCAGAATTGGGGAAATATGAAGGGAGTATTTTCTGTAGCATCGGGCGGACTACATCCCGGGCATACAGCAGAACTTTATAAAATCTTTGGAAAGAACGCTGTTTTCCAGTACGGCGGAGGAGTTCACGGCCATCCAGAAGGCACTAAAATGGGAGCAAGAGCTGTAAGGGATTCGGTAGAATGCGCTGTAGCTGGTAAGTCTCTCAAAGAAGGAGCCAAAAGCAGCAAAGCGCTTGAGATGGCATTATCAAAATGGGGAGGTGCTTAATTATGGTTGATCCTGTCTTTATTGGTATAGCTGGAGATAGTGGAGCAGGAAAGAGCACCTTTGTAAAGGATATTGCTACTTTACTTGGAAAGGATAAGGTTAGGACCATATCATTTGACGATTATCACTCTTTGGATAGGGTTGAGAGAAAGGCTGTAGGAATTACCCCTCTTCACCCTAGGGCAAATAACCTGGGTCTTGCTATAGAACATCTGTTCTTATTAAAACAGGGCAAAAAGGTCTTAAAACCCGTCTACGATCACTCCACAGGCAATTTTGGGGATCCTGAATGGGTAGTTCCAATGCCATATATAATATGCGAGGGACTGCATCCGTTTTTCTTCAAATCGCTTGCAGAACTTTATGATATGAAGGTTTACTACGATACGGAGATGGATCTGAAGTTTAACTGGAAGGTAAAGAGAGATACTGCAGAGAGGGGATATACAGTAGAGCAGGTTGCAAAGGAGATTAGGTTAAGACAAAGGGATATCAGAAATTTTGTAGAGCCTCAGTGTGCTCTCGCAGACATCATAATCAAATTAAAAATATCAAAAAATAGTTCCTCTGCAATTGGGGTTGATTGGAAAGAACCAGTTGACGATCCCTGGATTAGAAAGTGTTTGAAATCTTGTAATTTTGATAATTGGAAATGCTTTACAGAATGGCATGCGGGCAGAAAGATGAATGTTTTTGGGATATATGACGACCTGAATCAGGAACAACTAAAGGAGCTAAGCGGCATATTTTCAATAAGTAGGGATCTTTTGTCTAAGGTTCAGGAAAAGGAGGTAGTGCCGTATCGAACTATGTTACTTTTGTTTGCTGCCAGGATAAAACAGATCAGGGCAGCTAAAGACAAAGATAATGAGGTGGTGTTAAAAAATGCCGTTTAGCAGGATAGTATATAAGCCAGAATATGAAGAGCTTGAAAAAAAGGCTTTGATTATAAGAAAAAATGTAATAAAGATGATTGGCAAGGCTCAATCAGGGCATCCTGGAGGATCTCTTTCATGCGTTGATATTCTAACAGCACTTTACTTTAGGATATTAAGAATTAGCCCCAAATATCCCAAGGATCCTGAAAGGGATAGGTTTGTTCTGTCAAAGGGTCATGCTGCTCCAGCTTTGTACGCTACCCTTGCTGAGACTGGGTTTATTCCTTATGAATGGCTTGATGATTTGAGAAAGTTTGGATCTCCTTTACAGGGGCATCCTGATATGAAAAAGGTTCCGGGGGTGGAAATGTCTACAGGATCCTTGGGACAAGGGCTGAGCGTGGGCGTTGGAATGGCACTGGCTGCGAAAATCTTTGAAAGCGGTTACAGAGTTTTTGTTCTTCTTGGAGATGGAGAGTGTCAAGAAGGACAGGTGTGGGAGGCTGCTATGTCGGCCTCTCACTATAAGCTTACAAACATTGTGGCTATTGTAGATAGAAATAGATTACAAATTGATGGTTGCACAGAGGACGTCATGGGTATTGATCCTATAGGAGCTAAGTGGAAGGCTTTTGGATGGACTGTCATAGAGGTAGACGGTCATGATTTTCTTGAGCTGATTCCTGCTTTGGAGGCAATATCGTATACGTCAAAGCCCACTGCAATAATTGCCAATACAGTAAAGGGTAAGGGAGTATGCTTTATGGAGAACAACGTTGATTGGCACGGAAAGGCGCCAAAGGGAGATCAATTAGAAGAGGCGCTTAAGGGTTTTGATGAGATTGAATTTATGGAATCTGAGGACGTGAGCTTAGATTCTAAAAATTAAGTCAAAAAAATAAATGAAAGGGGCTGTTCTGTGTGGCCATTATATCTGATAGGGAAATAGCTACAAGAGAGGCTTATGGAAGAGCTTTAGTAGAACTTGGTAGACAAAACAATAATGTAGTAGTCTTAGATGCCGATCTTGCTAAGTCTACTCAGACTATAAAGTTTGGAAAGGAATTTCCAGATAGGTTTTTCGACGTTGGGATAGCAGAAGCAAATATGATAGGGATATCAGCTGGACTAGCGGCTTGTGGAATGGTGGTTTTTTGTTCATCCTTTGCAATATTTGCTACTCAAAGAGTTTTGAATCAAATTTTTCAGTCGATAGCCTACCCAAATCTAAATGTAAAGATTGCAGCTTCTCATGCAGGCATATCTGTAGGTGAGGATGGCGCTACCCATCAATCAATTGATGACATATCAATTATGAGATCTATTCCAAATATGACTATCGTTGTCCCGGCTGATGCACATGAGGCCTATGAGGCTACGTTTGCAGCTGCCAATTTCGAAGGCCCTATGTATATAAGACTAAGTAGGATGGCTACTCCAGTAGTAACTCCTCCTGGCAAGCCTTTTGAAATTGGAAAGGCAATTGTTCTTAGAGAGGGAAAGGATATTACTATAGCTGCGTGTGGAATAATGGTCTATGAGGCTCTTGGGGCAGCTGAGAGGTTGTCTGAATTAGGTGTAGAGGCTGAGGTAATAAATTTTAATACTATTAAGCCATTTGACAAGGAAACCCTCATAGAATCTGTAATAAAAACAAGGGCTGCGTTGACTGTAGAAGAGCACAGCATAATTGGTGGTTTGGGAAGTGCGGTGGCTGAAGCTTTATGTGAAGAGTTTCCTGTGGCTATGTCAAGAATGGGCGTAAGGGATCAATTCGGTCAGTCTGGCAAACCAGTAGATCTTTTGAAACACTATAAACTCACATCAGATGACATAGCAAAGGAAGTTTTAAGGGTGCTTGAGACGAGGAGAAAGGCAAATGAGATATACGAGATCTCGGCTTCAACTAGAAGTGATTTTGGCGCATTAAAAGCTGAGAATGAGGTAGGGATGGCAGATGAGAGTAGCAATTAACGGTTTTGGGAGAATTGGACGTCTTGTTACTCGCCTTGCAAGCGATGAAAGCGATGTTGATATAGTTGCAGTAAACAGCTCAAAAAATACCGCTATGCTTGCCAATTTGCTAAAGCACGATTCTGTATATAGGTCCTTTGATAAAGAAGTTAGCTATGATAGCGACTCGTTATATATAAATAATAAGAAAATTCTAATTTATGAAGAGAGAAGCGATATTACAAAATTGCCCTGGAAAGAACTTGGAATTGAAGTAGTAGTAGAGTCAACGGGTAAGTTTACAAAGAGAGATGATGCGTATAAACACATAATTGCGGGATGCAAAAAGGTACTTATTAGCGCTCCATCAAAGGATGCTGACATAATGGTGGTTTATGGCGTAAATCACAAGAATATTTCAGCATCTCATGAAGTCATCTCAGCGGCTTCCTGTACGACCAATTGTTTAGCTCCCGTTTGTAAGGTCTTAAACGATGAATTTGGAATAGAAAAGGGCGTTATGACTACCGTTCACGCATACACGTCCGATCAAAGGCTCCTTGACGGTACCCATAAAAAGGACATGAGAAGGGCAAGGTCTGCTGCTATAAATATGGTTCCAACTTCTACTGGGGCTGCAAGGGCTATTGGGAAGATATTTCCAGAGCTTGAAGGTAAGTTAGACGGCATATCTTTGAGGGTGCCAGTTCCTACGGCTTCTATAGTAGATCTTTCTGTAAATCTCAAAAAAAATCCAGATGTTTCAGAAATAAAGAATGCCTTCAAAGGGTATTCTGATGGCTCAATGAGAGGTGTTTTGTATTATTCAGAGGAACCTTTGGTTTCAAGCGATATAATAGGCAGCAAATATTCCTCTATTGTAGACGGGCTTTTGATATCAAAGGTTGAAGATATCTATAAAGTCTTTTCCTGGTATGACAACGAATTTGGATATGCGACGAGGATTGTTGACCTTATTAAGTTTATGTCAGGAGGGGGCGAGTAGTGTGACAGGTTTTGATAGGGCATCATTACTGGATTATCCGATATATAAACTTTGCGGCAAAAGGGTGTTTGTGAGGGCGGATCTAAATGACCCAGCTGACTCAGATGGAAATCTTACTGGAGATATGAGATTGAGAGCGGTAGTCCCTACATTGGCATATCTGTGTGCTGCAAAGGCTAAGGTAATTTTGGCATCTCACTTTGGGAGACCGAAGAATAAAGAATCCAATTTTTCTTTAAAAGGTGTGAGAAAAAAGTTATCAGAAATGCTTAACTTCAACATAAACTTTATTGCTGAGTGTAATGGAAAGGAGTTAGAGGATTTTATAGCTAATAGTTTAAAAGATGGCGAGATTTTGCTCATTGAAAACCTTAGGTTTTGCCCTGGAGAGACAAAAAATGACATGCACTATGCCAAATATCTTGCATCCTTAGCGGATATCTTTGTTCAGGAGGCTTTTGGGGCATGTCATAGGGAGCACGCTTCTATAGCGTCTATGCCAAAACTCTTGCCTTCTTTTGCGGGGTTTCTACTTGAAAAGGAGGTTGTTGCCTTGAGCAAGATTCTTAAAAGTCCAGAAAGGCCTTTTCTTTTGATTCTAGGGGGCAAAAAGGTTTCGGATAAAATAAAGTTGATAAATAACATGATTGAAAAAGTAGATACAATATGTATTGGTGGTGGAATGGCATTTGCCTTTTTGAGAGCAAGCGGATACGACGTAGGTAAGTCCTTTGTTGAGGATTCTATAGACGATGTTGCACGTCAAATTTTATATAAGGCTGGCGAAATTGGAAAGAAGATAATTTTACCAGTTGATGTGTTGGTTGCAAAGGATATATTTAGCGGTAGCGAGTGTAGGTTGGTGGATGCCCATAGAATTCCTGCAGATTGGTATGGAGTGGACATTGGACCTAAAACGCTTGAAATCTTTAAAGAAGAGATAATGAAAGCAAAGACAATTTTGTGGAATGGTCCAATGGGAATATTTGAAATTCCTGAGTTTTCTTGGGGATCAAGGGCGCTTGCCTTATCGATTGCTTTAAGCGATGCGGTAAGCGTTTGTGGTGGTGGTGACACAGCTGATGTCTTAAGGCTAACAAATCTTATTAACTACTTTTCTCACGTTTCTACTGGTGGTGGAGCTGCGCTTAAATTCTTGGAAGGTGAAAGGTTACCTGGAATTGATGCTCTACCAAAAAAGATGTAAGTTGAGCGGATAAGTGAAAATAAAAACATAAAAAATTTTTGGAAGTGGGTGTGTATATATTGAGAGTTCAAAAGGGTATAGATCTAAGCAGATTCATACTTGAAGAGGAAAGAAGGTATCCTTTGGCATCGGGTACACTCTCGCGCATACTTATATCAATTGAGAATGCTACCAAGATAATTTCATCGCATATAAGAAAAGCTGGTCTTGTGGACGTTCTTGGTAAGGTAGGCAGAATAAACGTTCAAGGTGAAGAGGTCCAAAAACTTGATGAACTGGCAAATAACTGGCTAGTTGAACACCTTGCATCTACGGGTGATTTTTTTGCTGTGGCATCGGAAGAAATGGAAAAGGCTTTTTTTCCTGCAAACGGAAGTGATGGTAAATACGTTATCAGCCTTGATCCTTTGGATGGATCTTCCAATGTGGACGTGAATATCAGCGTGGGCACTATATTTTCTATTCACAAAAGAATATCTGACGATGACGCCTCTTTTCTTCAAGAAGGACGAAAGCAGGTAGCTGCAGGTTATGTGATATATGGCTCTTCAACTATGTTAGTATATTCTACAGGAAACGGGGTAAATGGCTTTACTCTAGATCCGGCAGTGGGATCGTTTATCTTGTCTCATCCAAATATAAAGTTGCCAGAAAGAGGTAAGATATATGCGTTTAACGAGTCTAATTACAAGAGATGGTCGAATGGCATAAGAAGATATGTGGACACAGTAAAGGAGAAGGGTTATACGCTCAGATATGTGGCTTCAATGATAGCCGACGTACACAGAACCCTTTTGAAAGGCGGAATATTCGCATATCCAGCAGATAACGTAAACAAAAATGGAAAAATAAGAATACTCTATGAGGCCAATCCTTTAGGATTTTTAATAGAGCAAGCTGGTGGAATTGCGAGCAATGGGAATAGCAGCATTTTGGACGTAAAGCCAGAATCCCTTCATCAGAGGACGCCAATTTTTATGGGAAGTAAGGCTGATATGGAAGAACTGCTTGCTATCCTTAAAGAAGGGTAGAGGAAAGATTATGAGCAGGATGCTCGCGAATACTCCACGAGCAAGATGCTCGTGGTACTATGAAAAACTTTTCACGAGCAAGATGCTCGTGGTACTATGGGATGCTAGTGGTACTATATATGAAAATTTGGAGGTAAGATGAAAATTTCAATTGCTACTGACCACGGTGCTTTTGATCTGAAAAATAAAATTAAAGATTATCTGGAATCCCTTGGACATGAGGTAGTTGATTTTGGGTGTTTTAGCAATGATAGCGTAGACTATCCTCCAATTATAGCTAAAGCTGCGAATGCTGTTTCTACGGGGAAGTGTATGAGAGGGATAGTACTTTGTGGTTCGGGAATCGGTGCCTCGATTGTTGCTAACAAGATAAAGGGTATCAGATGTGCTTTAGTATATGCTCCTGAGCTTGCAAAGCTAGCAAGAGAACATAACAACGCAAATATGATAGCTCTTGGAGGCAGGTTTACTGACTTTGAAACTGCAAAGGAACTTGTAGACATATTTTTGAATACCGAATTTCAAGGAGGCAGACATCTTAGAAGAGTAGAGCAGATTGCGGAATTAGAAAAATTTTTATAAATCTTTAATGGAGGAAAGCAATGTTAATATCGGGTTCTATCCTGTCAGCTGACTTTTTGAATTTTGAGAAAAATATAAAGGAATTAGAACCATATGCTGATGCTTGGCATGTGGACGTTATGGATGGGCACTATGTGCCCAATATATCCTTTGGGCCACAATTTGGGACTTATTTGGCGAAGTGTTCGAAATTGCCAGTATCTGTTCACCTGATGGTAAGAGAGCCTGAAAAGTTTGTAGCCCTTGTTCCAAAGACTGTAAGGGAGGTTACATTTCACCAGGAGGCAACTGTTGCTCCAGTAAGATTTTGTGCAATGCTAAGGGAAATGGGCTTTTTGCCCGGGGTGAGTATTGGGCCAGGAGTACACGAAAGCTCTATACTCGAAATATTGCCTTTTGTGCACCACGTTCTCTTTATGAGCGTAGAACCTGGATTTGGAGGGCAAAGCTTTATAGAATCGGTTTTCGAAAAGATAAAGAGGCTGATTAAACTTTATCCTGATAGAAGTTTTGAAATATGGGTTGATGGTGGAGTGGATATGTTTTGGGGAGAGAAGTTAAAGGAAATTGGCGTAGATCTCGCTGTTATGGGCAGCGCATTTTTCAAGGCTAAGAATCCAGGAGAATTTAACAGGCTTAGAGGTTAAGTGCTTTGTAGTGTATAATAATGCTAAGTTTATACATTAATGGTGGGAGTATATATTGGAAATATTCTTTATATCACTGTTAATTGGCTTTTTGATCGGTGTTGCTCTGTACTTTATAAAGAATAGAAAAAAGCCTAATTAAAAGTTTGATTTTTTAAATCTATAGCCTCTTCCTTTTCTATTGGATGATTTATTAGGACATCAAGAGCTCTTAGTGCCGATCCACTATGGATTGGATTTTTATCAATTGAACCCATTAGCTTTTTTGCGTACTCTTCGATGAAATATTCGTACTTAATTTCTTCTGGGAAATTTCTTAAAAGCTCCATCATACTCATAAACATATATGGTCCTGGAGCTGATAGAGGCATGTCTAGTAAATACTCTATCTGATTGTATATGCCCATTTCACTTTCAACTTCAAAAAATCCACTTTTTCCCCTATTCCAAAACCTATTAAGAGCAATATCTATAATCTTTTTCGAGAAATTAAGGTATTTTTCTTCCTTTGTTATGTAAAATAATTTTAATAAACTATAGCCAAAGTATGCATAGTCAGACAATATGCCCGGTTTTTTTTGCGATCTTAAGAGGTGTGAATTTTGAAACCTTTTACTAAGGAGCATGTCTGCAGTTTTTAAAGCTTTTTCAAGAAAATATTTGTCTGAGGTTGCCAGATAGCTCTCACAAAAGGCCTCTACCACAAGGGAATTGACGTCAGTATATATTGATCTATCTACAAATTTTTTCCCGTCAATTTTAGAACTAGAAGTGTAGAATCCACCTTCCTCTGATTCATTTGCAGAAAAGTATTTTTTAAACTGATTTATCGTTTCCTTTAGATCAGGATTAACAAAAGTTCTAAAGGCTTTCGAATATAACCTCAATAGTTCTGCATTGTCTGCGGTTGTCTTTTCTTCCCTGACACACTGCCAAGCTTCATCGGCAGCACATCTATAAAATCCACCTTCTTCTCTATCGTGAATTTTGCTATTTGCCATAGTCTTTAGCACTAGTAAAACTGCCTTTTTGATCTCTTCTTTTGTATTTGGTTGGTTTTCGTGAAGGTATTGATTTACCATTATTTCAAAAAGAGATGGAAAGTAAAACTTTTGGTCCAAGGCAAGACTGCCAGATACATCATCCCAATTTTCAAGCACTTCCATTACGGAAAAGTGTATGATATTGTTATCTATTCCCATTGGTTCTGTGTGAAAGTGTTTTTGGATTAGCTCTTCGTTATTTTTCGAAAGCTCCTCTATTTTCTCTCTTGCTTCTTTAAACATTGCAAGAACTCTTTCAAGGATGTCTTTAAATCCTATTTCTTCGTTTGTTTTTCTATATACAAAGCCATAAAATGCCCTTCCCTCAGGAGTTAAAAATACTATTAGTGGCCATCCAGAATCTTTCATAATTACTGAGACGCTCTCCTGATATCTTCTATCAACTTCAGGATGTTCATCTCTATCTACAAGAACTGGAACGTAATTTTCGTTTAGAATGTTGAAAATATTTGGATCAAAAAATACCTCCTGTGTTATTTGGTGGCATTCCTTACACCATAGAGCGCATGAAACGAGAAATATTGGTTTGTCTTCACTTTTTGCTTTATCAAGGCATTCTTTAGACCACGGATACCAGTTGATAGGGTCATCTTTATGTAGTCTTAAAAATTCGCTGTCTGTATCAATAAGCTTGTTCATTCTTTAAGCCTCCATTTATTTTGGAAAAAAATTTTTTACAAATCTACATTATACATTAATAATTGAATTTCTAAAGTGTTGTTAAGAGTTGACCGATCAATCAACTTAATATCTTTTTGTTTTAAATAATCATAAGTGTTATGTTTTAGTACTCTACTCTTTCAACTTTGTAAGCAGTATCTTCTAAAGATTTATCCAATTCCTCCTTACTGATGTTTCTATTGCTTTTAATATCAACGATACCTGTTTTTAGGTCTACCTCAACCCTTTCAACTGAGTCTATTTGAGAAAACAACCTTTCAACTGTTTTCTTGCAGTGCATACATGTCATGCCTGATACGTAAGCTTTCATCTTTTCACCTCACGAAACTTTAAATATTTTTTCTAAATTTGGCTTTTGGTCCTTAAAAGTTCCGTAAAAAAATTGATCTTTAACTACTGTAATGGGGGCTATTCTAACTCCAAACCTTTTATAGGCTTCTTCTGCTTTGCCAGGGAGGGTAATGTCGATTTCGCTATAATGAATATTATTTTTCTTTAACCAGCTTTTGACAGCTGCACAGTCAGGACATCCTGGAGAAGTGTAGATAATAACTTCATCTTTCATTTTTTGCTCCTTTAATTTTTTTTTGGAAACCTACTTATCTAAAACTATAAACTTTCCGCACATGCCTTTTGGGCATGAACAAAAAACTTATATCTTAAAATTTCTAAGCCTAATAGAGTTTGTGACTACAAAAACAGAGCTTGTTGCCATTGCTGCTTCAGCTATGGCTGGGTGAAGCATTCCCAAGGCTGCAAAAGGGATTGCAATTATGTTATAGAAAAAGGCCCAGAAAAGGTTTTGTTTAATTTTTTTAAAGGTTGCAATTGATAATTTTATTGATCTAACTACATTTATAAGGTCATCATTCATCAACGTGATGTCGCTAGCTTCTTTAGCTATGTCTGTTCCTGTTCCTATTGAAATTCCTATATCTGCTTGTTTTAAAGACGGAGCATCATTAATGCCGTCACCAACCATTGCTACAACAAGCCCTATATCTTGAAGTTTTTTAATATGTGATATTTTATCTTGAGGCAATAAATTGGCAAAATATTCATCAATGCCTAATTGATTTGCAACGTATTTAGCAGTTTCTTCGTTGTCTCCTGTTAACATGACAGTTTTGATGCCCATATTTTTAATTTGTTTGATTGCCTCTTTTGCATTAGCTTTAATATTAAAGGAAAGAGCAATGAGCCCCAAAAAACCTCTTCCCTCTTCATAAGCTATTGCCAAAGTTTTGCCAGTAAATTCGGATTTATTTATGTCTATCTTAGGCGCAATATTTTCAATAAATTTAGGGCTTCCCACGATAATTTTCCTATTATTTAGATAACCTTCTACTCCTAATCCCGGAATTACTTTAACTTCCGTGAAGTCTATTTTTGAAATGTTGTAACTCTTTGCGTATTTATTTATTGCTAAGCCTATTGGGTGCTCACTGTAGCTTTCAAGCGACGCAACAAGAGCTATAAATTCATTTTTATCAATATTTGGAACTACATCGGTTACGTATAATTCTTTGTCCGTAATTGTTCCTGTCTTATCGAATACAAATACGTTTACGTCTTTTGCCCTTTCGAGTGCCTCACCCGATCTAATTAGGATTCCTTTAGATGCTCCGAGTCCTAATCCAACCATTAGTGCAGTTGGGGTGGCTAGCCCTAAGGCGCAAGGACAGGCTATGACAAGAGTTGCGACAGATGCGTATATTGATGCTGAAATTGGGTTGGGATTGGGATTTATCCATGGAAAAAAGGATTTAGCCCAAAAATCTATTGTACGTAGAGTGTCTGGGAATAACATCCAAATTATAAACGTTAAAACTGCTAAAACTATAACTGATGGGACAAAAATTGAGATAACTTTATCGGCAAACGCTTGAACGGGAACTTTAGTGCTTTGTGCCTCTTCTACCAATTTTGTGATCTTTGACAAAACAGTGTCTTCTCCTACTTGACAAACCTTTATCTTTATTGTGCCTAATTGATTTATTGTGCCACCAATTACTTTATCCTTCGGAGCTTTGGGTACTATTAGGCTTTCACCAGTAATTATCGACTCATCTACAGCGCTGTTACCCTCAATAACTATTGAATCTGACGGAATTTGTTCTGATGGCTTTACAAGAAGAATATCTCCTACTTTAACATCATCTATGTCTATTATTTCAATTGAACCATCTTGTTTTATTAGGTTAGCCTTTCTCGGACTTAAATTTAAGAGTTTTTTTATTTCTTCGGAAGCCTTTCCCTTTGCTTTTGTTTCTAAATATTGTCCAATAAGATAAAAGCTTGTGATCATAGCTCCTACTACTGAATAATCAGCAATTTTTTGACCAAATAAATTTAATAAACCTGTTAAATAAGAAGATGTTACCCCAAAGAAAATTAAGACGTCCATGTTGGTATTCTTGTGCAGTAATGCTTTTATAGCACTTTTTATAGGATCAAGACCAATTATAAAAATTACCGGAAATGATACGAGAACGTTTATTAGGGTATGATACTTTAACTCAACGTTGAATACCATGTGTAAAAACATGATAAGGCTTAAGGGAATAGTTATAACAAAGGCGTAGATCATCTTTATTTTTGCCTTTTTTACCTTTTCAATTAAATCGTCGGTTTTATCCTTTTTATGATATAAAACCTTAGAATCCATTGAATTAGCGCCCTTTGTTTCTCTAATTAGATCTGAAGTGGACTCTTGTTCAACATCTGTCTCAAATTTTTCTAGTTTTGATGAATAGCCAGCCCTTTCAATTGACTGAGAAAGCTTGTAAGGATCAAGATTTTCACCTTCTACAACAGCCCTTTCAGTTACAAGGTTAACGACTACGCTCTTTACTCCTTCAACCTTTTTTAATGCCTTTTCCACGTTTATAGTGCATGATGCGCAGCTCATACCTTCTATCTTTAAAATTATTTTCTGCATTTTATTTTAATCTCACCTTCGTGTAATTTAATATAAATATATAGTTTAGTATAACACTGTATTAATAGAATTTTTACACTCGACATTCCTCAAAAATAACTATAGTAACGCGAGCATCCTTGCTCGCGAAAGTTTTTTTATTTTGTAATCTATTCAGATAGATTTTATTTTGAGGAAAGACGCACTTTTTTTTGGTATTAGATGAAGCCGTGTTAAAATAAATTATGAATAGAATTGCTAAAATCTTACATTCCTCAAACAGAATAGGCTGATGTTTACTCTGAGAAAAAGAATAATTTTGTTAGCATGCATGTGTGCAGCCAGTTTTATGGTAAGTCTAGACGTTAGCGTTGTAAATATTGCCTATCCCTATTTGAGCAAGGTCTTTAACGTGACTATTGAAAGCATTTCAAGTCTTGCAATATTTTATCTACTCTCCCTTTGTTCAATGCTTATTATTTTTGGAAAGATTTCCGACCTTGTAGGCGCATCGAAGGTATTTTTGATAGGTTCTCTTTTGTTTTCAATTACTTCACTGCTGTGTGCAGTTTCTGGCACTTTTTATTTTATGTTGCTTGGGAGATTCTTGCAGGGTATAGCATCGAGCATGATCTCAGCTACCACAGGTGCACTGATTTTCCAGCGTTTGCCAAAAGAGTATATTGGTAGATCCTTTGCTGCAGTTACGGGATTGGGTGGGATTGGATTTGCATTTGGTCCTCCAATAGGTTCATTCTTGATAGAGAAGTTCGGATGGCATTCTATTTTTCTGATTAACGTGCCTATAGGTTTTTTGATCTTTTTCTTTGCCTATTTGTCTCTTTCAAAGGCTGAAGAAACAAGACCTAAAAGTAAGATTGATTTTTTTGATCTTTTTTTGATCTTTTTTATAATCTTCTTCCTGATATGCATATTAATTTTGCACAGAGTTATTTATGACTTTAATCTTCTCTTATTACCGTGGATTGTGTGGTTTTTGCTTTTAATTTTCTTTATACATTACGAAAAGGGTAAAAAAAACGCAGTTGTTGATTTCCTTGTCTTTAAGAACAAAAACATATCTTTAGCCCTTATATCAAGCCTTTTAATAGTTTCTTTATTTGATGGCTTTAATTTTATAATACCATTTTATGCAATCGGTGCTATGGGCTTTAGTCAAGAATTAACAGGTTTCTTAATTGGTCTTGCTAGTTTGATAATTATTTTTACTGTTCCTCTAATTGGTTTTTTGTCGGATAGATTCGGACACAGGAAGGTGTGCATCATTTCTTCACTTAGCGTATTTATATCCTCCTTTTTGTTCTTTTTTATAGAAAGGTTTGATTTTATATTTTATTTTGTAATTGCCATTGTTTTTGCAGGAATTGGCGTGGTTGGGTTTTTTATTGCTAGCCCATCTCTTATTTTGGGACATGTTAAGAAGGCGCAAAGCGGTTTTGTGTCTTCTTTTATTCAGGTAGTTCAGAATCTTGGAGCGATAATTGGCATATATATTTTTAGTGATTTTTATGGGAAAATAGATATAGACGTGGCGAAAAATTTGTTAGAAACTGGATTTCACAACGCTTGTATTTTTGGGATATTTTTAAGTTTGACCGTGATAGTATTATCTTTTTTTACTTTTGAAAAGGGGTAGTTATGAATATTAAAGTGTGTCCTTTTCAGGTTCTTGTTTCAAAGGTGAACGGAAAGTCTTTGATATGTATAAATTGTCTAAGTGAAGAGAAAGAAAAGATCAAGTTATTTGATGAGCACTTTAAGCCAAGCTTTTATGTGCTTGACGAGGGTAATAGTGAAGAAATAGAAAAAACTATAAATTCCTCTTTGAATGAGGGAGCGCTACATTTTGATATAGAAAACAAGTTGTATTTTGGGATGAATAAAAAGTTTTATAGGGTTTATTATGATTTTTCTGAGGACAAGGATGTACAGAGTTTGAAATTCTTTAAAAGATTCAAAGAGTTTAGCGTATTTCACCATGATTTGAGGCCTTCGGTTCAATATATCCTTGAAAAGAACTTAACCTTTTGTGCCTTTAATGAAGTTCAGGTTAATAGAGTTTTAGGAAAGAATATTGTGGGTAGTGAATTTTTTCTGCACAGTTATGATTATCCGAACTTTAGGTCAATGTCATTTTATTTTTTGACTGACAGTAAGGTTCTTAATCCAGATCCTGAACTGAACAGGGTTATATATATGTCTATTTCCACTTCTGAAAGAGAAATATTATTTGATGGGGAAGAAAAGAGCATTTTTGAAAGGTTCTTATCGTTTGTTAGGGAGTTTAGACCGGATATTATATACACCTTTAACATCGAACAAGATGATTTCGACTTTTTGATAGCTAGAGCTAAGAGTTATGGAATAAATTTAAAATTTAATGACAGTTTGCCCGTTAAGGGTTTGTTCGGTTCAATCCAGCTGGATGGTATTGTGTTGTTCGATCTGTTCTGTTATGCCCAAACTCTTTATGAACTAAAGCAGAAAGAGCTTAAAAGAGTCTTGAAGTTTTTGAATATTAGCTCTCGAGAAAACCTCATTCTCGATCATATTGAACTAGTGAAGGCAATTGAGCTTTTGGATAGCGAAAAGCTTACTATGCATTGTCAAGCTTCAGCAAGATCGATCTTTGATCTTGGAGAGCTAGCCAAGCAATTATACTTTCCCCTCTCGCAAATTACTTTTATGCCGCTTGATATTGTAATTTTTGCGCCTACAGGATTTAGAGTAGAACAGTTATTTATGAAAAAGAGTTATTTGCAAAATATGATCGTACTACCTAAAAAGCGTCATGTTAGCGATTCTTACGAAGGAGGTATGGTTTTAAAGACCTCTCCTGGGCTGTATAAAGGCGTTGTGGTTCTTGATTTCAAAAGCATGCTCCCCTCGATTATGATTAGGTACAACATATCTTTTGATACCTTTGTTGAAGGTGATACCAATGAAGAATGTTTTGAGTCTCCGAAGAAGGGCTATAAGTTTAAGAAGAGTCCAGATGGGTTTTATAAAAAAATTTTACAGGATCTGATTTCTGAGCGAGATAAAATAAAGAGGAGCATGAAGAACTTTGCTGATTCTACAAAGGAATACATCTTCTTAAACGCTAAGCAGAAGACCTTGAAGATAATTACAAATGCGTGTTACGGTTATGCTGGATGGCAGAACGCTAGATGGTTCAAAAAGGAAGTTGCGGAAGCTACGTCAGAGTGGGGCAGGAAGACGCTTGCAGATGCAATTGAAATGGCTAATAATTTGGGGCTCAAGATTATATACGGTGATACGGACAGCTTGTTCGTTAAGGAAGACGAAAAAATTAATAAATTTCTCTCAGAATTGAAATTGAGAGGGGAAGAAGTTAAAGTTGATGAAGTTTTTAAGTCAATTATCTTTACTGAAGCCAAAAAGAAATATGCTGGAATAAACGATAAAGGAGAACTAGTTTTAGTAGGCTTTGAGGGGGTACACGGTGATGTGCCTGAAATGATTAAGATGGTGCAGGAAAGAATATTGCAATCCGTTTTGAATTTTGAAGATTTTAGTGCTGCAATAAATATCTTAAAGGATGAAATAGATAAGCTGAAAAGAAATGAATATCCATTGATGTCTTTTGTTATTTACAAGTCAGTTAACAAGAATATCAACTCATATGAAGTGAAAGCTCCTCACGTTGAGGCTGCAAAAAGGTATATCCAAATGGGATTTAAACTAAGATCAGACAATCTTTTCGGATATGTGATAAAAAAGGGAAGCGGTCCTATCAATTCTAGAGCCATGCCATACTTTTTTGTAAAAGTTGAGGATATAGATGTTGATTATTATATAAAAAATCTGTTGGTGCCTTCGGTTTCGAGGATTTTGTACGGTGCCTTTGGTAAAGAGATTTCCTTTAAGAACGACAAATTAGTTGTAAAGGAAGAAAATAACGTAAAAGATTATCTCTTCTCTTAGGGAAAGTTGGTTATAATTAAAAATTAAAGTGTGTTCTAGTTGAGGTGAAGAATGTACGTAAAGATGTTGAAATCAAAGATCCATAGGGCTAGGGTGACTGAGACCAATCTTAATTATGAGGGGAGTATAAGCATAGACAGGGCTCTAATGGACGAAGCTGACATAGTACCAGGGGAGGCAGTTAGCGTTTATAACGTAAATAATGGTGAAAGATTTGAGACGTACGTTATTGAAGGGGAAAGAAATTCTGGCATAATAGGTTTAAACGGCGCTGCTGCAAGATTGGCCGTGCCTGGAGACTTGATTATTATTGTGTCATATTGTTGGCTTGAGAAAAGTGAAATAAAGGATTTTGTGGCAAGAGTTGTACATGTCGATGAGCAAAACAGAATAGTATGAACGATATAAATCAAGATGAATTAAAAAAATACATACGTAAGAATTCGATACTAATAGCAATAGTCTCAGTCTTTATTACTTTCATTTTATTTTTATCTGATTATTTGAATCAGGGGTTTATTTTTAAACTTGTTTTATTAACTCTTTCTTTGTTAGTTATATTATTAATTCTTTCAAGAGCCTTCAGGAGAGGTAATATGAGTTTTATTTTGTACAACACGAAAGTAAGGCCATATAGAATTGCTGAAGAGCTTTCCAAAGAGTTAGAGTCAATTCCTGAAGATTCTTTAGTTTATACTCACTTTCCAGGCAAATATGGTGATTTGCTATATTTATTGGTAATTCAGGGCTCTGGTATTTTCATTATAAATGTCTGTTATACAAAAGGTTCCTTCTCAATAAAGGGTAATGAATTTTTTTTAGATAACGTTAAGCCAAAAAGGGATATTTTAACAATGTCTTTGAGAAACAAAGTTTGGTTGGAAAATATAATTAGAGAAACTTTGAAAGAGGAGATTAGCGTCTTTTCTGTGATTGTTTTTATTAATTCTGACATAAATGGCATTATTGAGTTAAATAATGTATATTTAATGAATAGGGAAAGCTTGGTAAATTTTTTGAATAAAAATAGAAATATAAAGATAAACATGAAGGATATTTCGAAGCTGTTGAGAAAAATTATAGAAAAATATAGCTTAAAGGAGTAGATAAGCCGTGAAAAGCGATGAAAACTTTGAACAGAGCATAACAGATAGGGTTGGAAATCTTGATGCAGGAAGACCAAATCTTGGTTTATTGATGCCTGTATTTATGTGCAGGTTTTTCTTAATTTCTGTGCAAGAGAAATTAAGGGAAAAATTTGGTCAACTTGAAGCTGACAAAGTATTTTACGAAGCCTTCTTTTTGGCTGGAAACGAATTTTGCGAAAAATTTGTTTCGCACGAGGGAGACGTTAAGAAATTTTTGATTTCTTTACAGACATCCTTCAAAGACCAAAGGCTTGGAATCTTGCAATTAGAAGATATTGACTTAAACTCTTTATATTTTGAAGTTAGTCTCTTAGAAGACGTTTTTTGTTCTGGAATTCAACAAGAAGAACATCTTTTAAGCCTGAGCGAGGGGTTCTTGGCAGGAATATTTAGTTTTTATTTCAAAAGGATCTTTGAGGCTAGAGCGCTGAGTTTATGGAACGGTTTAAATCCTAAAAGCACATTTGAGATAAAGCCAAAGAGGGCTATAAAATCTTCTTGATGCTTAAGCGGCAGTTTGAAAAGATTAAGGATAGACTTGTATATTGTGGCTTCCTGGTAAAAGATATTAAAGAAATTCAATACGGTTTTCAAATGAGGGTTGCTTATGGGGAGGAGGAAGGGGTTATAAGAGTTTTTGAAAGCAAGAAATACGGGGTAAAATTGGATACCTCTTTAATTAGAGGTTATAATCTAGCAAAAAAGGTTGATATTTGTCTGGGTAACAACAAAACTGAGTCAGATTTAACAAAACTTGAAGAAGAAGGTCAGTTTGACTTTTATGTTGGATCTGACGAAAGCGGAAAGGGTGATTATTTTGGTCCTCTTGTGATTGCTGGCACAATGGTTTCTAATGAAAATTTAAATCGTTTGGAGTCTCTTGGGATTAAAGATAGCAAACTTTTAAAAGAAGATAGGATCTTTTACCTTGAATCCGAAATCCTTAGATTACGAATTCCATATAAAATAATAACCTTACTGCCAGAAAGGTACAACGATTTGTATGAAGCCTATTCTTCAAGAGGTTGTAATTTAAACGATATTCTTACTAAATTTCATTTCGAGGTAATAAATTCTTTCATTGATGACGAGAAAAGATTTAAAGTTGTAGTTGATAGATTTTCTATTAATAGTGGTTTGGAAGAGATGTTTAAGAGCTATAAAAACGTAAAATTTTGTGAAGTAGAAAGGTCTGAGAGTAAGTTTTTATATGTGGCTGCAGCCTCAATTTTGGCTCGTGCGAAATTTTTAAAGGAGATGAAAAGGCTTTCAGGTGAAATAGGATTTACCTTAAAAAGAGGGAGCGTGGGCGTTATGGATTTGGCGCAAAAAATTGTTGATACTTATGGCCTCTTTGGGTTAAAAAAGGTTGCAAAGTTACACTTTAAAATAACAAGAGAGCTTAAGTCTTGAAGACAGTTGAACTCTACACCCTTGCAAGTTCAAGTGCAGGCAATGCGACCTTACTTAGAATAGGAGATTATAGATTTCTAATTGATGTAGGGGTTAGTACTTTATATCTTAAAAGATCCTTAGAGAGACTCCTAATTAGAGTTGAAGATATAGATGCAGTTTTTATTACTCATGAGCATATAGACCACGTGAGGGGGTTAGAAACCTTTACAAGAAACTATAGAATTCCTGTTTTTATTAGAGAAGGTTGTCTTAATGTAATTTCAAAAAGGATCTTAAATAAAAATAATTTCCAGGTTTTAGATGATGATGTGAAGTTCGGTGATGTGTGCGTCTCCTTTTTTCCAACTCCGCATGATGCAGTTGATCCAGTTGGCTATAAGTTTTCCTATAAAGATTTTTGTTTTTCTTACGTTACTGATCTAGGAGAGGTTACCAGCGATATAAAGTATGCAATTGATTGTTCGGATTTGCTAGTTTTAGAGTCAAATCACGATATTGAAATGCTTAAAAGCGGCTCATATCCATATTATTTAAAAAAAAGAATTCTTTCTTCAAATGGACATCTTTCCAACAAAGATGCAGCTTTAGCGTTATTGAATTCTAAATTAAAGAGAAGAAACATTATTCTTGCTCACCTGAGCGAGAAGAATAATTGTATTGATTTGTTAAAGAAAACCTATAAGGAAATTTTAGGGAAAACAAGATTGCCCTTTAAGATAAAGGTTGCACAACCGAGAGATATCGTTGGCATTAAAATCAGCATATGACCCTTTTTAAATTGATTTTATTTAATATTTTGGAATTTATATTATAATAAAACTTGAGGAAAATATCGAAAAACATAAGGTATCTTTATTGACTAAAAAGGGGTGTTTGGATGGATTCAGAAATAAGAATAGAGTGGACCCCTGATTTTGAGACAGGAATAGAGATTATTGATAACCAGCACATGGAGTTATTTAAAAATATCAATGAACTATTGGACTCTTGTGAGAGGGGCGAGGCCAAAGAGGGTGTTAGTAAGATGTTTGACTTTTTAGAAAAATATATAATATTCCACTTTGGTACTGAAGAGGATCTTATGATTAAATATAGATATCCAAATTACTATCAGCACAGGATGCTTCACGATAGGTTTGTTATAGATATGAATGGGCTTAAAAGGGAATTTCTGAAAAATGGTATTAGTGAAAGTTTGCTTGCTTTAATAAAGCACTTTGTTATAGATTGGTTAAAGTATCACATAGGCGGTGAAGATAAAAGATTGGGGATTTACTTATATAGGTTTCCAGAAGTTATACATAATTCATCTGTGTGAAAGAAAATGTTGCTGCCATTAAAGGTATTATACATAGATGTTACGAGGACATTCAATACCCAAATTTTTAATTTGGTTAAAAGTAACGTTGAGTTCCTTGAGGCATGTACGAAATCAGAGGATATCTTCTCAAAGATTAGCGAAACTCGGCCTGATCTGGTTATATTTAGATCAAAGAATAGTTCTGAAATTCCGATTTTTATAAATAAAATTAAAAAAGATTTTCCGGATATATTTATTTTGCTTATTCTTGGAAAAGGAGTCACCTTAAAGTTTTGTTCTTGTATTAGCTTTTATTATATAGATGAGCACTTTAATCAACTTACGTTTTTGGATTATTTCCTTGGTCTTGCTAAAGAGATTAACGAGAAAAAGATATTAATTTCAGATTTAAATTTCTATAAAGGAGTTTGTTTCGGTATTCCAGATTTACTTTTTGTATGCCAGTATGATGAGATTGTTTTTATGAACCAAAGTCTCTTAAACTATATTGGGCTTTCAAGCTTTGAAGAATTTAGTAAAAGGAATTTTGATATTTATGACTTCCTTTATCCTGACAAAAAGAGCCTTTACAAGGGTGAGGGATTAAAG
Organism: Thermodesulfobium sp.; assembly: GCF_053498235.1. Classification (NCBI taxonomy): domain Bacteria; kingdom Pseudomonadati; phylum Thermodesulfobiota; class Thermodesulfobiia; order Thermodesulfobiales; family Thermodesulfobiaceae; genus Thermodesulfobium; species Thermodesulfobium sp. The sequence goes on along the minus strand of NZ_JBRCUV010000030.1, from coordinate 26,786 downwards.
GAGTGGCTCATTAAGGTTAAAGATAAAAACTTTAAAAAAGATGAAAGTGTCGTCTTTCTAAAAAACAGTCCCTTTTTAAAAGAGTTTTCGGTTGAGCCGTTCTGGCTTGATTTTTCTGAGATAAAGGATAGCGACTTAGTTATATTTTCATTATTTAAAATGTCAAATTTGGATAAATATAAGGGCTTTAAAATTGTTAAACGTGCTAGAAATCCCATAACCAATCTATATGACAAGAAGGTTTTTTATGAAGAATTAAAAAAGGAGATTCAAAGGGCTTTGAGATATAAAAGGCCACTTAGTTTAATTTACTTATCAAATGACAGTTATAATAGTATTTATTCAAAATATGGCAAGGAGATAGCCCATAAAGTCTTAAGAGAGTTTTGCAACAGAATAAACGATTCTATAAGGAGTCTTGATCTCTTTTGCAGTTTTTCGAAAAATAGGTTTGTAATTCTATGTCCCGAAACAGATGTATTTGCAGCCCTATTTGTTGCTAAGAGAATTAAAACTATGATAACAACACAGACCTTTTCTCATGGAGAAAATCTCGAGTGTACCCTTGGGGTAACTCAATATCAACCTCAAGAAGATGAGAATATCTTCCTCCAAAGAGCTATAGAAGCATGGGATAAGTCTAAAAAGAGTCCCACCAAAAATATAGAAGCGATTCTAGTTCCAATTAATTTCTAACTCTAAGGCGCCGTGTTGGCGCCTTAGAGGATTTGTTTTAATACGGTTCTGTAAAGAGTTCGTAATAAGCTTGAGGATGTAGACACGTTGGACAAACTGAAGGGGCTTCATTTCCCTCGTGAAGGTAACCGCAGTTTCTGCACTTCCATATTGTTTTAACTGTTTTTTTGAATACCTCATTTGTTTGAAGGTTTGTAAGCAATTTTCTATATCTTATTTCGTGAGCTATTTCGACTTTAGCTACATTTCTAAATAGATTAGCGATTTCTGGAAAGCCTTCGGTTTCTGCAATTTCTGCTGCTTTAGGGTATAACACGGTATGCTCTAAATGTTCTCCTTCTGCTGCAGCCTTTAAGTTCTCAAGTGTATTTCCAATTACTCCAGCTGGATATGAAGCTGTAATCTCCACGTCTCCGCCCTCGAGAAAGCTAAAAAATCTCTTAGCATGTTCCTTTTCGTTATCTGCAGTTTCTAAGAATATTGCAGCAATTTGTTCATATCCTTCTTTTTTTGCCTGTGAAGCAAAAAAGGTGTATCTATTCCTTGCTTGGGATTCACCTGCAAATGAGGCAAGCAAATTTTTCTCTGTTAGAGTACCCTTTACGCTCATTCAGTTTCCCTCCTATTCTTGTTTTTTGAAATCAGATTTTGAAGCTCCGCAGACTGGGCATTGCCAATCGTCAGGTATTTTCTCAAACGGAGTATTTGGTTCTATTCCACCATCTGGATCGCCAACTGCTGGGTCGTATACGTAACCGCAAATTGTGCAAACATATTTATCCATAAAATTTACCTCCTTTGTAATATAAATGATATCTATTATTATAAAGTAAAATTTATTAAATCTTTATAAATATATATTGCGTGATTAAATAAATAAAATTTATAGTTAAATAAGAATTTAACTTATGTGAGTTAATGGTTATTCCTTGTTGGATTACCTACTATAATTGCATTTACATTTTTGTTCTTATTTATTTTGCCTGGATTTCTCAAAAGATAGCCCAATTGGCGTTTAACCCTCTTTTATAGTTTTGAGTTTATAACTATATATGTTTATGGGATGGTTCTTTATTGTCAATTATGAGGAAACAAGGGTATTTCGAATAGATTACAAAATAAAAAAACTTTCGCGAGCAAGATGCTCGCGTTACTATAGTTATTTTTGAGGAATATCGCTTGCTTGACTCTTTTCGTTTTATAGTGTAATATTTCGTTATTCAAATGGGCGGTTAGTTCAGTGGTTGGAACGCTTGCTTGACATGCAAGAGGTCGTAGGTTCGATTCCTACACCGCCCACCATGTAGCCTCGTTTTGAATAACCAGCCTTCAATTCTTCTTACTCAAAAGCAAAAACAATAAGTTTTAAAACAATTTTGTGATATACTTAGTTATCCATAATTACTGATATTTGCGGAGGTTTTCATGTCTCAAATTATTTGCTATTCAATTAACGACAAACTTATTGATTTTAGAGATTTTAAAGAAGGTGAATCTTTAAAACCTATCACTGATAAAGATAAAGAATCATTAAATGTTCTTAGGCATTCAGCAGCTCATTTGCTTGCTCAAGCTGTAAAGGAATTATATCCAGATTCAAAGTTAGCGATTGGACCATCTATAGAAAATGGTTTTTACTACGATATATTCAGAAATGAACCATTTACACCAGATGATCTTGAAAAAATAGAAGAAAAAATGAGAGAAATATCGAAAAGAGATTTAGAAATAACAAAAATATGTATGAAGAAGGAAGATGCAATTAAATTATTTTCTGAATTAAAAGAAGATTATAAATTAGAACTGATAGAGGGTATCCCTGATAATGAGGTATGCGTATATAAACAGGGAGATTTTGTAGATCTTTGTAGAGGGCCTCATCTTTCTTCTACTGGTCAAATAAAGCACTTCAAATTGTTAAACGTTGCAGGGGCTTACTGGAGGGGTGATGAAAAAAGAGAGATGCTTCAAAGGATATATGGTACAGCCTTTTGGACAGAAGATGATTTGAAAAAACACCTTGAATGGCTTGAAGAGATTTCAAAAAGGGACCACAGAAAACTTGGTAAAGAACTTGATTTGTATAGTATTGCCGATGAAGTAGGCGCTGGGTTTATTTTGTGGCATCCTAATGGAGGAGTAATTAGAACCATTATTGAGGACTATTTGAGAAAGGAACATATAAAAAGAGGTTATGAAATAGTTTATACGCCTCATATGATGAACCTGAAGATTTGGAAAATATCTGGACATTATGATTTTTACAAAGAAAATATGTACATATTTGAAAATGACGGTCAAGAATATGCAATAAAGCCAATGAACTGCCCGGGTCATATGATGATATACAACTCTAAAACAAGAAGTTATAGAGACCTTCCTATTAGGTTTTTTGAGCTTGGAACGGTATATAGATTTGAAAGATCTGGCACGCTACATGGACTCCTAAGAGTAAGGGGATTTACCCAGGACGATGCTCATATATTTTGTACAGAAAGACAACTTCAAGATGAAATAATAGGAGTTCTTAACTTTGCAAAGGATATGATGGATCTATTTGGTTTTAAATATACAGTATCAGTAGGAACAAGACCTGAGGGTTCAATAGGTACTGATGAACAGTGGAAGCTTGCAACAGATTCGTTAATTAATGCACTAAAAGAGAAGAATATTGATTTTGAAATAATTGAGGGAGATGGAGCCTTTTATGGTCCAAAAATTCAGGTTGAGTTAATAGATGCACTTGGGAGAAAGTGGACAGGTCCTACTATTCAAGTAGATTTTGCTCTACCAGAGAGATTTAACCTTGAATATGCAGATAAAGATGGCACGAAGAAAAGGCCTGTGATGATTCATAGAACAGTTGTAGGGAGTATGGAAAGGTTTCTTGGCGCTTTGATTGAAAATTATGCTGGAGTATTTCCAGCATGGCTTTCTCCGGTTCAGGTGGTTATTATTCCTGTTAAAGAGGAAGGAGTTCTTTTAAAATATTCTTCTCAGATTGAAAAAATATTATTTGACGAAGGTTATAGAGTAAAGATTGATAGTAGAAATGAAACGCTAAAATATAGGATAAGAGATGCAGAGATGAACAGGATCCCTTATATTTTAGTAGTTGGCAAAAAAGAATATGAAGGAAAGTTGGTTTCTCTTAGGACACGAGGTATGAACGATGAAGGCCAGATGAATATTGAAGACTTGCTGAAAAGGTTATCTCTTGAAGCAAGAATCCCATCAGGTAAATGATTTAAGGTGTTCTAAAATAGGGGGGATAGTATTTGATGATAGATGATAAAGATAGAGCTTTAGTAATTGTCAATAATCTTTATGATGTTGCATTTGTATGTGATTTTGCAATCTCTGATAAAAATTTATCTTTATCTAATATATTCTTTTTAAATAATCAGAAAAATCAAACAATTTGTGGTTTTACTGATAAAGAGTTGGTTGACAAGAATTTCTTTTTTATAAATGTTCACCCTGATAATAGATTAAAACTTATAGAAAATATTATTGCTTTAGAAATAGGAGAAAGCTTAAAATTTGAATTTCGATTTAAAACAAAAGAAGGTAATTATACCTGGTTAAAATTAAACTTAGTTATCTTTAATAAAGATAAAAATTTTATTGAAGCTGGCGGCATTATAGAGTATATAAGCAAAGAAAAAAACCTTGGAGCCATTTTGTATACAATAAAAGAAATCAATCGACTTGCTGTAAAAACATACAGTGAAGAGGAACTTCTTCAAAATTTATGCGATTTATTAGTTGATAAACTTGGTTATGTTGGCGTTTTTGTGGGAGATATAGATTCTTGCAAACTATTTAGATTAAAATACTTTGCTAAGAATACGTCAGAAGAACTAGTTAACACATTTAAAAAGGTTATTATATCAGTTGATGAGACAATTCCAGAAGGTCAGGGCACTGTTGGGAATGCCTATAGAACGGGAAAAATTTTTCTAATTTCTGATACGTTAAGTTCTCCAAAAATGAGAGCATGGGTAACATATCATAAAAAATATGGCATTCGCTCTACTTGCTCTATACCTTTGATTAAATCTGGAAAAGTAGAGTTTGTTTTAGTAATATACTCCAAAACGCCAGGTCTTTTCAGTGAAGAATATATGGAAGTTCTCGATGAGATAAAGATAGACATATCTTTTGCACTCGAAAAGATTGAAAAAGAAAAGAATATGAAACTTCTAAGCGATGCAATAGATGAATCCTCTGAGTGGTTTTTGGTGGCAGATGAGAGGGGCACTATTTTACACGCAAATAAAGCCGTTGAGAGGCTTTCTGGTTATAATCTGGATGAAATTATTGGCAAAAATATTTTGGAGTTTAATTTTGGCAACTTAAGTGAACATTACAAGGGACTTTTTGATAAGGTTTTATCAGGAGAGAAATGTCAGTGTGAAATTGCAAAACAGGCTAAAGATAAAAGTATACTTTACCTAAGTAATATAATTGTCCCAATTTTTTTTAATAACAAGATATATAGATTGGTTCAACTCTCAAGAGATATAACCAAAGAAAAGCTTCAACAGGAGAGGATATCAGAATTAACAAGGTTGTATATGACGCTGTCAGATATAAACCAGCTGATCATAAGGACTGATTCTGTAAATGAATTATATACAAAGATGAACGAAATATTAGTCAAAGATGCTAATTTTTCAATTGCTTACCTTTCTGTTATTGATGAAGGAAACAAGTTAAAGCTATTTAATTATTATTATTTGGAAGATGATAAAAAAGATAATTATGTTGAATTTCTTAAATTTATTGAGGAAAATTATAAATTTAAAGAAATACCCCTTTTAGTTAAAGAGTGTTTTGTCAGTGCAATTGCAATAGAAAAGAAAGAAATATCTTGTTATAACGATCTTGCTACATCATTGAAAGCTGACGAAATAAAAGATAAATTTAAAGATTACGAATTTTTAAGATCTGGGGTTGCTATACCTATATTTAAAAACAATAAGGTTTTGGGATCAATTTTTTGTGGTTCTAGTAAAAAAGACTTCTTTACTTCTGATGTATTAAGACTTTTAAATGAAATAGGATCTGATATAAGTTTTGCTCTGGGAAAGATTGAACTAGAGAGATTTAACGCTATGACATCCTTAGCTTTAAATTCAGGCAGTGATTTTGTAATGATTACTGATAAAAATTTTAAGATTGTTTACGTAAACGACAATACCCAAAAGATATTTGGATATTCAAGAGATGAACTTATCGGTCAGCATCATTCTATAATATCGTCCAAATTACAGGGTTTTGGTTTTGCAAGAAGGTTTTATAGGACAATTAAAAGTGGTAAAAGATTTTCTGATTTTTTTATATATAAAAATAAAGCAGGCGAAAAAGTTTATTGTTATACTACAATTACCCCATATTTAATTAGAAACGAAATAAGATATTATGTTGCAGTTGGCAAAGACATTACACATACAAAGTCTCTGGAGGACAGCTTAAAAAAGTTAAAGGACTATGATCCTTTAACGGGACTACTAAACAGGAACAAGTTTATTGAAAGTGCTGATGATTTTATCAAATTTGCAAAGTATGAAAAAAAGCTTGCGTGTATGTGTATTATAAATCCAATAAACTTTTCTGCAATAAATCAAGCTTATGGGTTTTATACCGGGGATTTGATTTTATGTGATATAGCCAAAAGGATTAAAGAGACTCTAAGAGATTACGATTTGGTAGCAAAATTAGAATCTGATATGTTTGCAATTTTTCTAAAGGACATTGCAACTTTGGAAGATGTGATAAACATAATTTCAAAGCTAAATCTTGTCCTTGAGAAACCATACAACAATCCAAAGGGAGAGGATGTTCTAGCATCTTTTAATTACGGTGCAAGCCTTTTTCCAAATGATGGTGATAATGCCCAGATTCTTTTTGAAAGAGCAAACATTGCGCTGGGAAGCATTAAAAATATTAAAAATAAGAAAGTAGGTTTTTATAAGAAGGACTTCGAGCAAGAGGCAAGGAAAAAATTGGATCTGAAATCTAAATTAGAAAAGGCTATCTCAAATAAAGAATTTTTCCTCTATTATCAACCTGTTTTTTCAGTGAAAGATAAAAGTATTATCGGAGCAGAGGCGCTTCTTAGATGGAAAGATAATGATAGAATAATTTTGCCCATGGAATTTATTCCGATATTAGAAGATATGGATCGCTTAATAGAAGTTGAAAGATTTGTAGTTGATAGCGTGTGTAGTAAATTGCGACAGTGGGAAGAAAAGGGAAATTCAAGCGTTTTTATTTCGATTAATCTCTCTGAAAGAAGTTTTAAAGATGAAAATTTTAGACAATATATAATCTATTCTGTTAAAAAATATGCTATTCGCAGGAAAGTGCTTTCCATCGAACTGCTTGAGAGGATGTTTGTAGAGGATTTCGAATGCTGTTTAGCGATCTTAAAGAGATTTAAAAGAGAGGGTATTTCGATATCGTTGGATGACTTTGGTACTGGATATTCATCTCTTAACTATCTTTACAAACTTCAATTTGATTATATAAAGATCGATAAATCCTTTATAGACAATATTGCAAATGATATAAGAGCACAACATATTGTTGAGAGCATTATCTTTTTAAGTAAAAAATTAGATTTGATAACTGTGGCTGAAGGTGTTGAAAAGCCTGAGCAGCTTAGGATATTAGAAAGTTTGGGATGCGATGGCGTACAGGGTTATCTTTTTGCAAAACCTATGTCTGAAAAAGAATTTGAAAAGTTTATAGTTATTAAATAAAAGTATAATCCATTGTAAAAGAAGAATTTAATATCGTATAAATTAAATTTACTAATCTAAGAAATTAATTTAGGTTATTAAATTTAGGGCAGTTTTTAAAATATGCACAAGAATAATGTCAGGTTTATATTACTATAGGCAGCTCTTAAAAGAAAAGAATAAGAACAAAAACATTTATTGACATTGAGTAGGTTAAGATTTTTTTTTTAAATGAGGTTGAGTATAACTGATTCTATCAGTTGGATGAATTTACAGAAAAAATTTGACGTGATCAAAATTATATTTTATATTATATATAATATAAATATTTATTTTGAGTGGGGTAAGAAAAAAAGGGTAATGTATAATTAATTGTGTCATTGAAATCCCCCTTGAAGGGCTGTATTATCTAACTACAGTAAATTAAACAAAAACCCTATCAAGGAGGAATTTAAATGGACAATGTAATTATAGAACAATCATCCAAGTATTTCAAAGAGATGATAGAGGAAATAATGCTAAAATAGAGAGAAGCATATTTAAAAGAGCACGTTGAAACAAGAGGTAACGGTTACTATACCAGGACACCCAAGACGATATTTAAAGATACGGAGCTTGAGATACCTCGAACTCGAGATGGGAATTTTAAACCATCTATAATCCCTGAGCGCAAAAGGGTTACTTTTATATTGGATGATGTAGTAAGAGACGTTATTTTTTGCAGGCTTAAGTGCTAGAAAGACAGGAGATGTAATAAAAAATCTTGTAGGTAGCTCTGTATCTGCCTCATTCGTAAGTGCTAATTTGGAAATACCTGAAGATATAATAGATAAATTTATCAATAGAACTTTTACAGAGGAGTACCTTGTAATTTATATAGACGCAACCTATATTTCCCTGATGCGGGATAATGTAAGCAAAGAAGCAGTATATGCTGTGTTAGGACTTACTAAAGACGGTAGACGAGAAGTCTTGAGTTATCTTTTACCCGGAGGTGATGAGAAATCATCAGTATGGAAAGAGATATTTATCAATTTAAAAGATAGGGGTTTATCTGGTGTCAAAATGATAATTAGCGATGATTTGCCCGGATTAACCAGAGGTTATAGAGGAAATGTTTCCTGAAGCAAAGCATCAGCTTTGCTGGTTTCATTTGAAGAAAAATATTAAGAACAAAGTCAGAAAAACACATTTTGATCAGATATTAAGGGAATTGGAGTATATTTTTGAATCAGAAACTGAAAGTGAGGTTAAAAATAGGCTTCTTGCATTTATTAATAAATGGAGCAAGCTTTACAGATATTTTAATAATCTTAGAGGTAAAATAGATAACTACACTTATTTTTTCAAATTTTCCCATAAACTAAGAAGCTATTTTAGTACGACTAACTGGATAGAGAGGTGTTTTAAGGAGCTTAAGGATAATATTCGTGTTAGGGGATATTTTCACTCTGAGGAGATTGCAAATAAATTCTTGTATATATTTTTTAGAGATAAGAACTTAAAATATCAAAACAGGAAATTAAGGTACTCAAATATTCTTGAAGAGACATTTAATGGATAAAAATCTTTCAAGAGGGATCTCTGACACAATTAAGTTGACACTACCAAAAAAAGTTTTTGGAGGGATTTTTTATGAAAATATTTTGTAAAGATCTTATTAAGGAAAACAAAGAACTAAAGCTTAAAATCGAGGTTTTAGAAAAAGAAAAAGAGATGTTACAACAAGATTTAGAGACTTTTAAGAAAAAAGCAAAGCTTGGATTTGATCTGCTAAATGCCCTTCAGTCTGAAGGTGTTTTTGTAGCAACACCAGAGATTAAAACGGGCAAAGAAGGAAATGAACTTACTTATATCAATAGAAGGGGGATTGAAATACTTAAGAAAGAAGGGGATAATTTAAACAAGACATATGGTTACAACATAGACTGGTCAAACCCTTTGGGCATATCTATACATAAGTTCCAAAGAGATCCAGAGCGAACAAAAGAGCTATTAAAATCTCTAAGACCCGGAGAAATATTGAAAAACGCAGATATTCATATTGGCGACAACGTCGTAGAATCTTACAGAACAGCCATATATGATGAAGAAAGTAATTTAATAAATTACGCCTCTATTTGGAAAGATGCTACCTTTGAAAGACATATGGATAGTACTATACATGCAATTATGCCGGCAATTTCTAAGCTTTTTCATACCTTATCTTTGGTGGAAATCTATAGGTTTGGGATAGATAATCAAGTGAAAAATTTTGAAGAAAATTTAAACTTCATCATAAATTCTATAACTGAGGTGAACCAGAGCATAACAGATATTACAAACGCCATATACGGCATACAAAACGTTGAAACAGAGCTTGCAAAAAACGTTGAATCAGGTTTGAAGAAGCTTGAAGATACCACAAAAAATGTAGAACTATCTGTGGATGCTATAGAAGATGCTGCTAAAAGTTCAGAAAAGCTTGGAAAAAGCATAGTCTCAGTAAACCAAATAGTTGAGGTGATTATGGAGATCGCTGAGCAGACAAATTTGCTTTCTTTAAATGCTGCTATAGAAGCTGCCCGTGCTGGTGAGGTTGGAAGAGGGTTTGCTGTTGTGGCAGATGAGGTGAGAAAGCTTGCTGACAAAACGTCGAAATCCGCTATCAATATAAAAGATTTAATAACAGGTATCTTAAAAGAAACAGAAATGTCTTTGTCTACAACAGTAAAAGCGAGAAATATAATTATCAAAAATAAAGATTATATAGAAGAACTAAAGCAAGGCTTTTCCAGCATCAAAAACAGCTTTGAAAGTCTTTCTATGCTTATAGAACAACAAAGTGCTACTACAGAAGAACAGTCGGCGGCTATAAACGATATAACAAACAACACACAATCCTTTACCGAATACTTAGAAACAATAAAGAAAACTATAGAAAAACAAAAACCTATTGTTGAAAACGCCACAAAACTTGCAGAAGGTTCTTTTGAGCATTTAGTGAATATAAAACCAGGAGCTTTTTCAGAACTTTACAAGAGGATTGTAGAGCATGAAAAATTTATGCTTAATATACTAAAAATGGTCGAAGGTGAACTTGATTTTAAGATATTAGACCATACCCAATGTAACTTTGGAAGATGGTATTACGATCCAAATACCAAGAATATAATTCAGGAATGCGGTGGTCCATCGGCAAGTGCGATATTTTCAGATATTGAGCATCCTCACAAAATATATCACCAAATAGGTAAAGAGATAGAAGAACTGAATAAGCAAGGTAAGAATAAAGAAATTAACGATAAGCTTTTAGAGCTTGCTGAACTTTCTTTTGATGTAATAGCTAAAATATCTTCCCTTGCGGATGTTATAGAAGGCTGTAAAGTACATGAGGAATAAGATATATGATATAAATTTAGAAGAGCTTTTTAAATGTAATAAAGTGAACAAGATAATACCCAAAAACGATGAGGAAAAATATATTTTAAATGCATATAATAAACACTAAAAAGTTTTTTAGAAAACGCTTTATACTTTGTGTAAATTACTTTTATCAAATCATCTATTTTATGATCCTGTCAAATATTTTGTGCAAAATAAACTTTGATTTTTTAAGAGATTCTTTTATTATATTGAAACACTGATATAAGTTTGAATGACTAAAAAACGCTTCAAAGTTTCTTGAGATTAACTTAAAAACAAAATTTTAAATGGTGCCGAGGGTGGGACTCGAACCCACACATCCGTGAGGATACTGGATTTTGAGTCCAGCGCGTCTGCCAATTTCACCACCTCGGCCTATATGATAGAGAAAATATATAATAAAAAACGCAAAAAGTCAAACATATTTCCAACCATCAATTACCAATTGATATTTTCCAAACGATCTTTTAAGCCTTATTGTTAAATCTCGATTATACTGTACATCCTTTGGAAGATAGACAGTGATTTCGCCTAATTGAGTAGCCTCAAACTTTGAGGGGTCTTTCGGCACGCCCAATTTTATTGATGGTGGAAATTTTATGTCTCCAACACAAGTCCCAATTGATGGGTAGTCGTCAAAATAAATAATATTTCCATTTTTACTAATATATAATTTTGCGTCATCAGTAATTGATAAAGTCATGCTTGACCTCATTATATAAATTTAATGGTGCCGAAGGTGGGATTTGAACCCACATGAGGTTAAACCTCACTACGCCCTGAACGTAGCGCGTCTGCCGTTTCGCCACTTCGGCTTATTATGATAAATTACAATAATTATAGATTACTGTCAAATATCTATGTTTTTTATTTTATAATATTTAATCTGATTTTGATAAAATCTTTTTTTAATTGACGATCTATTTAAAGTAGTTTTTAATTGTATTTATTTATGTTAATATTATATAAAAGTAATATGAATGTTATTTGACAATTAAATACTAACCATATTTAGTATATTTACAAAAAGGTTTTTTTGATTTAGAATTTATAAAATCTGACTGATTGGTCATAAATGGAGAGTATGAGCATAGAAGATAGAATTTTGAAGGTTGCTCTTGAGCATTTCTCTCAAAAGGGATATGCTCAAGTTAGAGTTAGTGACATTGCACAAGAGGCAAATATAGGTAAAGGTACGATATATTTGTATTTTAATTCCAAAAGGGATTTATTTTATTTGACTATAGAGTATGCATTTAGAAAGCTAGCAGAAATACTTTGGTCAGACAAAGATTTTAGTAGCATATTGAGTTTAAGAACTTTTGTTTATGACTACTTTGAAAACTGGGAGCTTGCAAGTAAATTGGGAAGTTTAGTTTTAGATGGGCTTTCTCTAGGGGATAGAACATTTTATAGTGAGTTAAGAAAAATGAGAGATAAATATATAATTGAGAACTTAGATAAAATTGTTGAAAAGCTTATAAAGGCAAATATAATTAAAGAAGCTAATCAGAGAATAATCTCTCTTTTTATATGGGGTAACCTTGTGTTTTTTACAACTTTAGTATTGAAAGGGGAAGAGATTAAATTGGACAAGAAGGAAATTTGGCAGATGATCTTTTCAGGTATTACTTCGGGGTTGATTAAATGAAAAAAAGAATAAATTATGTTATTGTATTTTTTTTGGTTTCTTTATTTATATCTCTTCCTACTATAGCATATTCAAAGGAGGATGTTTTAGAATATAAACCAACTAATCCACCTAAGGAATTAAATTTGACTCTTGATAAGGCAATCGAGCTTGCAAAGAATTACAGTCCTATATTAAAAATGGATAGAGAGAAGATCGGCAATGCAAGGATGCAAGCACACGAAGTTTCAGGTTATCTTGTTCCACATCTTAACTGGCAGTCTACTTATACTGAGCTTAAAAGTGCGCCATCAATTATGATTCCTGGTGTGGGTAAAGTGCCAACAGGATATAAAACAACATATGATCATAGAGCTGTTTTGACTTATGAGTTTGATGTTTGGAGAAAAATTTGGGAGCAACGATCAGCTGCCTGGTTAAATGTGAGGGAGGCAGAAGAAAACTATAGAAGCGCAGTACAGGATTTGACTTATCAAGTAACAAGAGCTTATTTTCAATGCCTACAAGCAGAAGATAATGTGGCATCTCAAGAAGCTGATTTAAAACAAATTGAAGAGCAGTTAAGGGTTACACAGGCTATGTATAATGCTGGCACAGCTGCTAAAATTGACGTGCTAAGAGTTCAGGTAGCATTAGCTCAAATAAAGCAGAACTTGCTAGATGCTGAGAATCAAAGAGATTTAGCTTATTCTTCATTAAATAATCTTATTGGCTATCCAATGAATACTAAACTAGTACTGGCAAAAGATCAAGACGTACCAAATATAACTGGTAGTATTGATGATTTGACCGCTAAGGCTGTTTCTTTCAGACCTGATCTTAGAGCTGCTAGATTAGCTGCAGAGGTAGCTAAAAAGCTTATATGGGTGGCAGAAACTAAAAGACTTCCAGATTTTTCTATTACTGCTTATAAGGAATGGGTAGATAACCACTTTTTCCCAAATAATCAGGATTGGGGAGCTGTTGTTCAGATGACTATACCAATTTATAATGGTGGTGTGATAAGAAGTCAGATTCAACAGGCAGTAATTGCTTATAGAACTCAAAAGGATTATGAAAGACAAATTTTTGATCAAGTTAAGCTTGACGTTAAGCAGGCAGTTTTGAACTTATTGTCTGCAAAACAAAGAATTGATACAATTGCACAATCTGTTTCTGAAGCTGAAGAAAGCTTGAGGTTGGCTAGAGTTCGATATCAGGCTGGTGTAAACACCATATCAGAGGTATTGGATGCTGAGGCTCAGCTTTCTACCTCTCAAACTCAGTACGCACAGGCAAAATTTGATTATCAGGTTGCAAAGGCGTCGCTTTACAAGGCAATAGGGTTAGATTAAGTATGTTAAAAAGAATACAGGGAATGCTTAGGACATTCTTGAAAAGAAAAGTTTTCATAATTGCTTTGCTATTGGGAGTTATTTTAATTGTAATTTTGTCTCTTAACCTTTTTAGTAAAAGGAATATGCCAATAAATCAGCCTGTTGTAGTTAAAGCTATGAAAGTTATTGTAAAGGATACCGACGTTTATCAGGACTATGTAGGTCAAGTGGAAGCTGTAAATGACGTTCAAATTAGATCCAAGGTGTCGGGCTATATTGTTGCAAAGTATATAAAGGGGGGTGACATTGTAAAGGAAGGTCAACCTCTTTTTCAGATTGATAAAAGAACCTATGAGGCTGCAGTTTCGAATGCTAAAGCACAGTTAGCTCAGGCTATTGCAAATTATGAAAATGCAAAACTTGATGCAGACAGATATAAAATTTTGGCTGCTCAGGATGCTGTTCCTCAGCAGACTTCTGATACTGCTACATCAATTGCCAAACAAGATTATCAGATTGTTGAAGCAATGAGGGCTAACCTAAAACAAGCAGAGGATAATTTAAGCGATACCTTAATTGTTGCACCTTTTAGCGGTAAGTTAGGTGTTGGAGATGATTTAAGCATTGGTGCATTCGTGACTGCTGGTCAAACTGTATTGTGTACCTTATCGTCGCCAGATCCGATGTATGTTTTGTTCAGTATTTCTGAGAATGATTACCTAAATATGATTAAAAATGGTATTGACCCAATGAAGAGTGATGTAGGGAAAAGCGTCAAGCTAATATTATCTGATGGTACAACTTATAAATATTTTGGGAAAATAACTGAGATAAATAGAGGGCTCACCCAAAATACTGGAACTCTCTCAATAAAAGCGCTTTTTCCAAATCCTGATAATATTTTAGTTCCTGGCATGTTTGCTAAAGTGGTTCTTCTAGAGGGACATTTAAAAAATGCTATTCTTGTTCCTCAAATGGCTGTTCAACAAATACTAGACAAGACGTTTGTTACTATTGTTGATAGTAATAACAAGACCGAAATGGTACCTGTTAAGATGGGACCAAGAATAGGATCTCTTTGGGTTGTGGAAGAAGGTTTAAAACCTGGTGACAACGTAGTAGTTGAAGGATTTCAAAAAGCTCCTTCAGGAACTACTGTTAAGGTTGAAGAAGTAAACTTAAAGTCATTGGGTTTACAGTAATTTATGGCTCAGTTTTTTATTAAAAATCCAATTTTTGCAATTGTTGTTTCGTTGATAATTGTTTTGGTGGGGTTTCTTGCAATGGTAAACTTGCCGATTGCAGTTTATCCACAGATAACCCCTCCTCAGGTAAATGTTATAGCAAGTTATCCTGCTGCTAATGCTCAAACTGTAGAACAAACTGTTGCCCAGCAGATGGAAGACCAGGTAAATGGGGTAGAGGGCATGGTTTCAATGTTATCTACTAGTACTGATGCGGGGAGTTATACCCTACAAGTTCAATTCGAACTTGGTAAAGATCCAGATATCGCTACAGTGCAAACCCAAAATAGAGTTGGTCAGGCCTCTCCTTTATTACCACCTGAAGTGGTTCAAACTGGCATTAATGTGATGAAGGTTACTCCTCAAAACGCGCTTGTTTTTTCTCTATATTCTCCTAAGGGGACATATGATTCAACCTTTCTTGCTAATTATGGAAATATAAATATAGTTCAACAACTGCAGAGAGTCAAAGGTGTAGGTCAGGTAATGATGTATGGAGCTCCCTTTGGTATGAGGATCTGGTTAAATCCTGAGAAGATGGCACAATTGGGAATAACTACAACTGATGTTTACAATGCAATCAAAGAACAAAATGTACAGGCAGCATCAGGTACCATTGGTCAAATGCCAATTCCTTCAAGTCAGGCATTCCAATACGTTACAAGAGTAAAGGGTAGATTGAACACCCCCCAAGAGTTTGAGAACATTATTGTTAGGGCTAATCCTGACGGATCCATTGTAAGATTGGGTGATATTGCTCGAGTTAATTTGGGCGGCAGGTTCTATGTTTATAACTCAACTATGAACGGATATAATGCTGCTGCTTTTGGAGTTCAATTAACTCCAGACGCAGATGCTTTAAAAACCGTCGATGAGTGTAAAGCAATTATAGCAAAGGCTGAAAAGAGCTTTCCACCTGATATGAAGGCTGAAATTATAGTGGATAATACCCTTTTTATTAGAGAATCCCTTAAAGAAGTCTTAAAAACTTTATTTGAAGCTTTAATCTTAGTTATGATAGTAATTTTTATCTTTTTACATTCATGGAAAGCAACTCTTATACCAATGCTTGCCGTGCCAGTTTCGTTGATCGGTACATTCGCAACCTTTTTGATTTTTGGTTTCTCAATAAATACTCTTACACTTTTCGCAATGGTTCTTGCAATTGGTCTGGTAGTTGATGATGCAATTGTAGTTATCGAAGCTGTGGAACATCATATTAGATATGATAATATGAGTCCTTTTGAAGCAGCACAGAAAGCTATGAAAGAGGTTTCAGCCGCAATAGTAGCAATCGCATTTGTTTTGGCTTCTGTTTTTATCCCTGTTGCCTTTTTTGGTGGAACTATGGGAGTTTTGTATAAGCAATTTGCATTAACTATTACTGTTTCTATGATACTTTCTGTAATAGTAGCCCTTTCTCTTACACCAACGCTATGTGCAAGAATGCTTACGCCATACAATCCAAACAAGCATAAGGGTATTTTGGCTAGATGTTTTGATAAATTTAATAACGCATTTGAAAGGGTTATCTCTGAATATTCTAAGATTGTTTATAAATTTGTTAGAAAAGCAAAATTAGGTCTCATTTTTATTTTATTATTGACTGCTGCTACTTTCTTTATCATATCTCATTTGCCAACTTCTTTTGTTCCAAATGAAGATCAGGGATATCTTATCGCTGCAATTTCTTTACCAGAAGGGACTAGTTTAAACGTTACGTCTAATGAAATAAATGCTATAGGTGAAGTAATTAGACAGATTCCTGGAGTTTTAGCTGTTACATGCGTTAATGGAGTCAACTTTTTGACCTTTGCTGCCGACTCAAGTACGGGTGTAATATTTATAAGGCTTAAACCATGGGATGAACGAACTTCTCCGCAATTATCTGCTCAAAGCATTTTAAGACAAATATTTATCAGATCTCAACAATTCCCTAATGCAACTGTTTTGCCGCTGCTGCCATCTTCTTTGCCAGGAATAGGTACAAGGGGTGGTTTTACTATGATGCTTGAAGATAGAGGTGGGACAGCAAGTTTTCAAGAAATGGATAAGATTTCCAAAGAGTTTATTGGAGAAGCAAAAAAGATGCCTGCAATAGGTACTATTTATTCGACGTTTAATGCAAACACACCTGGTTATACTTATGATATTGATAGAGATAAGGTTAAGAAACTTGGCATACCTCTTACTGACGTGTTCAACACAATGCAAACCTTTTATGGAGGGCTTGAAGTTAATGATATCAATCTTTATGGGAAAACTTACAAAGTAATAATGCAAGCCTTACCACAATTTAGAACAAATCCTGACGATATAAAATATTTTTACGTTAGAAATTCTGAAGGGAAAATGATTCCATTGAGTACTCTTGCTACTGCGAAGCTCACTGATGGTCCATCGGTAATACAAAGATTTGATGATTATAGGGCGATTCAAATCGGTGGTAACCCTGCTCCCGGATACAGTTCTGGTCAGGCAATGCAAGCTTTGGTTGAAGTAGCCAAAAAAGTTTTGCCTTCATCCTTTTCTTATGATTGGGCGGATCTGAGCTTAGAAGAACAAAAGTCTGGGCAGAAAGCGCCAATACTTTTTGCACTATCTCTTATTTTTGCTTTTTTGTGTCTTGCAGCATTGTATGAGAGTTGGTTTGTTCCAATAAGTGTAATTTTGTCAGTTCCTACTGCTATCTTTGGAGCAACCTTTTTCCAATATGTAAGGCATCTTGACAACAACGTTTATATGCAAATTGGACTTGTTATGCTTATTGGACTTGCAGCGAAAAATGCAATTCTAATAATTCAATTTTCAAGGTTAAGAGAAGAAGCTGGCATGAGTCAGCTTGAGGCAGTTGTGGAGGCTGCAAAAGTAAGATTAAGGCCAATTCTTATGACTTCCTTTGCTTTTATTTTCGGTTGTTTGCCATTAGCAATTGCAACGGGTGCAGGTTCAGGTGCAAGAATTGCTATGGGTACATCAGTAGTTGGTGGTATGTTTACAGGTACATTTATAGGTGTATTTATTATTCCAGTCTTATATATTGCAGTAGAAAAGGTTGCTTATAAAGTATTTAGAAGAAAGTAATTGTTATAAATAATATTATAATTATAGTATTTAAAATTCAACCGATTAAAAAGGAGAAATGAAACTTGGCTTTGTTAGAGTTTGTATTTAGAAATAATATTGGTTCTTTTCCTGTAATACATGAAATTTTTGAAGTTTATAGAGTAAAATATGGCAATCCGATCCGATTTCCAAACTATAGAATTTTACAGCTATCAAGTATAGAGGATGAACTAGAAAATATAAATGTCTCTCCCTTTTTTTCGATACTTTTTGGTTCTGGCAAAGCCTTTATTTCGAAAGGAATAAGGTTTGACGTTAAGGGAGTAAGTTTTTATAACATGTCAAGAAATTTGTTTTCTTTGAACGATATTTTAGATAATCTTGACGTGTGTAAGTTTAACTATAGAAATTTTTCTAAAAATTTGAAGAACTTTCTTTTCGAATTGGATCAGAGCTTTTTTAACGAGAGACAAGTTGATGTACGCTGCTTGTATCTTTTTGATCTGTTTGAAGAGTTGTTTGCTCCTTTAAAAAAGGAGGAATTGATTTTTGAAAATAAACTTGGCAATTTTAAATTTGAATGTGAATTTAATAATATATTGGGATAAATAAAAATGGATTTTTCTCAAATTCCTTCTGTATCTTACGTGCTTGAAGAAATAAAGAAGAGCAATTTCAGCGTCCCTCACGATTTGTGTGTATTGATAAGTCAAAAAGAAATAGAAAGAGCAAGAAAAATAATAAAAAAGGGAGAAAATATTAGTAAAGAAAAAATTTTAGAAAACATAAAGACAAAATTAAATTTTTATGATAAATCGGCGCTTAAAAGAGTTATTAATGCTACAGGAATTATTGTGCATACTAATCTTGGCAGGTCTCCTTTAAATGAATTGATAGCAAAAAAGATAGTGGAAACTGCTACTAATTATTCAAATCTTGAATATGATTTGCTTAATAATAAAAGAGGTAAAAGGGATTCGTTAATTAGAGATATACTCATAGCATTAACTGGAGCTGAAGATGCTACTGTTGTAAACAATAACGCTGCTGCTGTCTATATAACTTTGAATACCCTTGCTAATAAAAAAGAAGTTTTAATTTCACGATCTGAGCTTATTGAAATTGGAGGATCATTTAGAATACCAGATGTTATTGCCTCTTCTGGTGCGATTCTTAGGGAGGTAGGTACAACTAATAAGACTCATTTGAGGGATTATGAAAGCAATATAAACGAGTTAACTGGGGTTATTATGAAAGCTCATCAAAGCAATTTTTATCAAGAGGGCTTTGTTGAAAGCGTAGAAATCGATAAACTATCAGATCTTGCTAAAAGGAGGAAGATACTACTATATGAAGATTTAGGTAGCGGTTGTTTAGTAGATTTAAGAAAATACGGTTTGAGCTATGAGCCAACCGTACAAGATAGTATTCGAAAGGGTGTAGATATAGTTAGTTTTTCTGGAGATAAGCTTCTTGGAGCTGGTCAATGCGGGATTATATTGGGGAGAAATGAATTAATTGAAAAAATCAGGAAGAATCCATTGATGAGGGTTTTGAGAGTTGATAAGATGACTTTATGTGCTCTTGAGGGAACCCTAAGACTATATTTAGATAAGAGACATGAAGAAATACCAGTTTATAAGATACTTGCTAAAAATGTGGATGAAATGAGAAGTGACGCAAATAGGATTATCAGTAACGTCAAAAATGATAATTTAATGTTAAAAATTCTTGAAAGCGATGGTAGGCTTGGCGGTGGTTCAACTCCTAAGAGTTCTTTTAAAACTATTGGAGTAGGGTTGATTCACAAAAAATTATCAACAAAAGAGATTGAAGTTTTTCTAGCAAGAAGGACTGTACCTATTGTTGGTAGAGTTTTGGATGAATATTATTTTCTCGATATGAAAACGGTTTGTGGCGATGACATTGAGTTTATTTTAAATGCACTAAATGAAATGTTATAACTTGAATTAGCTAACCCCTATGTGATTTCAATATCATGAGCGTCATTTTAACGTTTATTATTATAAATTTAATTAATTGCCAGAGAAGAAATGTCCTTAAAAATTTTGTAAACCAAAGCGGTTTTGACGCAAAAAAGGCTTGTTCATAAGGTTTTCTATTTTCTACCATTTTTAATACCTCACTATTCTGGAATTATATACCAAAATGGTTTCTGTTTGGCTTTGTATATAAATGCATAGTGCAAAAGAAGTTTAATCCAATGTCCTGCTAGCCCTATTTCTCCAAAGGTATATTTTAGATCTCTGCCGTATTCTGGAAATTTTTTAAAGTCTGGGACAATTGGATAGACCGTAATAGAAACTGCTGTACCAGAAAAGAGTCCTGTTCCTGTTGAAGCTACGCATGCGGCACCTAATTTTGCCATGCTAGCAGTATGCAAAGGTTTATTCTTCCCTTTTATTAAATTTGCTATACTCTGAGCTACAGCTTTGCCCATCATTGCTGATGGCATTCCGGTTCGAGGGGCTGTTGGAGAGATCGTTGTCTTGTTAGGACTTTGCATTGGCTTGCTTATGGGATGTGGGGGTGCAAAAGCAATACCTATCGCAAAAATATTTTTGTATGTCGGATTTTGAAGTGTTTTTGGCCAATCTTCTGCATCCCATTCTGAATATGGTTTAGGATTGTAATTTCCATCGACTTTCATAAAGCCATTAGGTAAGAATAAAGAACTAGTAATATCTTCTCCATTTTTATTAAAAGCTTTTAATCCTACACCAGCAAATGGCGGTATTAACATTGCAAAGTCAAACTCTTGCTCATGAAAAGCTCCATCGAGGGTTTCATATTCTATTTTGTTTTTATCAATTTTTATTGGATGAGCTCTCTTTATCCAAAAAATTTCTCTTTCCGCAAAAAGTGACTCTGTAAAGGTCTTACTATGGACTATATATCCGCCATATTTTAAATGCATTCCGCCCATTCCAAAATCACCTAGTTCATATTCATTGGTCATATAAATTATTTTTGCTCTCTCTCTTACTCCTTCTCTTTTTAATTTTGATTCAACATTAAAAAGATACTCAAAGGCAGCTCCCTGGCAGGTAGCCATACCGTGCCCTATTCCAATTACAATAGTTTTATTCTTGCCAGCTTTCATTTCTTTAATTTGAGAGCTTAGATTTTCCCAGGCTTGCACAGCATGAGTTGCAGAGCAAATTGATTGAGAATTTTTTGATGGGCCTAATCCTTCTGTAGCGTCAAAATTAAGTTTTGGTCCGGTAGCGTTTATGAGATAGTCGTATTCAATAATTTTTTCACTTTTTGACGCTATTTCTTCAACGACTACAAAGGGGGATGCTATATTGTTACTACCTTCTGGATATATCTTTGTTGCCTTTGCGTTTATGTATTCAATATTAGCTTTTTTATAAATTGGTTCTAAATCAAATAATACCTGTTCTGGTTTCATATCTCCTACTCCGACCCAGACATTTGAAGGTATCCAATTATACTTTTTCGCGGGAGAAATTACAGTAATCTGATGGTTTTTTGCTAAATATTTCCTTAAAAAACAAGCAGCAGTATGTCCTGATATTCCGGACCCTAAAACTACAATTTTTGACACTTAGTATCCCACCTTTTTTAAAAAAATGCTTAATATATTATATATTATTTATTGATATTTGAATATAAAAATCATTAGCAGGAAAAAATCAGTAGTTTGACAGTTAAGCAGAGATAAAACTATAGTAACACAAGCATCCTGCTTGTGGTTTATTGCTATTTGTTCTTAAGCACTACTATAGTACCCTGAGCATCCTATAGTAACGCGAGCATCTTGCTCGCGAACAGTTTTTTGCTTTTAAAGCTACCAAGCAAGATGCTTGGTTTACTGTGCGTGCGCTGAGAAACTTGATAGTGTTCTGCGCTTTTTAAGATTACATATTATTTATTTGTATTTTAATATAAAAATTATTAGCAGAAAATAAAAATTTATAAAATAATTTTACTTATTTAAATTAAAACAAACCAAAAATATATAATAAATATTGAAATAGCTAATATTGCAATCCAAAAGTTTAAAATTCCTGTTGGAACTAATGTACTTAATAAAAACCAGTGGATAAGTATTTTTTTATTATTTTGAAATTTTTGCTGGATATCTAGATTTTTAATAATTACAATCAAGCCTGAGAGCGACCATCCATACAAGGCTAAATATCCATGCATTTGGAGCAATAAACTGTTTAGGAATTGATATCTAGGAATGTTTGAATAAAAAGATTGAAGAAATATCATTGAGAGTCCTGTGAGTGAAGTCAAAACAAGAAAGAACATTCCAGATATTAAGAGCTTTTTGTTTCTAAAATAACTAGTACTTTTAAAAAATAAATAAATAGTTAATAATATGAATATTGTTAATAAAACTGCACAAAAAATCTCGCCTATCACCATCTTAAAGATTATAAATATAAAAAATATAATAACACCAATATTTACAAACCAAAAACTGACTTCTTTTTGTAATTTAAGCTTTGGGTTATCTTTTTGATCTATTATGTCGTAAATAATTGAAAATATTATCAAAGATAATGGAAAGGAAAAGCCTAAATAAAAGTAATTTAAAGGTAAGATGTTAGATGGTATTATTTGTAGGTAATAATTATTTAAAATTGTTAATTCAGCTAAAATTAAGCCAATTGAGAGACATAGCAAGGAAGCTAAGTGAAACTTTCTCCCAACGGGAACTTTATAATCAAAAAAAGAAAAGGGGAAAAACCCAAAGTGATGAATTCTGACTCTTTCAACAAGAAAAACTAATATGATTCCTGAAATTAATGAAATAATGTAAAGATTTAGAAAAACGCTTGTACTAAAAATAAACGATGTTGTTAAATAAAGCCATGTATTTTTAGAGAATTTACTTTCTTTATTTGTAAACCATAATATAACTGTTCCACCTACAATTAGATTAAAGAAAAATATATGTAGACGCTGAGCTTGAAACGAGCTAGAAGATGTCCAAATTAGTAGGTCTTTTTGATGTGGGAAAACTAGACCTGCAAAACCAAATATAAAGCCTAATGTCGTGAGGAAAAAAATAGTTAATTTTTCGTATATAGTCAAATTATCACCATGTTTATATATTTTTTTTATATACAACATCAATAATTTTAGCATAAAAATGTTTTAGAGATTGTTTAATACCATCTTTGATAATATAAAAATACTTTTAGTTGTTTTTAAAATTAAATAAAGAAACGTATTAAAAACCCCGTACCTGTTGCTTCACATAAAAATTTAAACATAAGCATAACGTGAATTACTCCTTTTACTATGGCAAACAGGTTTTTAGGTTTTTCTTATATGTAATCATTTCAATTAGCTGTTCTTGAAGTCTCGCAATCTGTCTATATAGTTCTGCTGGATTTAAAAGCTCATATTGTTCCTTGAGTTTCTTTTTGGCAGTGTCAGTTATGTTAGTAGATTCTAATAGTCTCTGAACCACTGAATAGTTCTTCTGCTCTACATAACAATTATCGTTTTTTCTATATTTTCTTGACATTGTAAAGGATATCTTATTAGAAAGACAGTATCTATAAAGATGAGCATTTATGAATTTTTTCCCCAGGAAAATATTTTGATATTTTTCGTTTAGATTTTTCAAATGGGCAACGATTTGTTGTCTTTTAGATTTTTGATGAGGCAATTCGCCGTCTTGACGTAGGTGTAGTATCTTATATATAATATCAAAAATTTTTAAGGGGGCAAACTATGAAGGGGAAATTTAAGTTTCAAGATGGTTATATCTATAAGATGCCAGTGCATTTTGGAGGTTCTCAATTTTATCAATGGAGTGTGGTGCACGGTGACATGTTTTGTATTATTGTGCAATATAAAACTGATCCGGAAGCACTTCTCCAGTACCTGCCTGAAGTATTTGATCTTTGTGAACCAATTATAACTGTTCAGTATAGCAACTGTAGAGAAGTAGAGTGGAGGTCGAATGGTGAATATAGACTTATCCAGATTTCTATACCTGTGAAATATAAATCTAAATCTGAAGAAATTTCTGGTGAATATGCTCTCGTAGTTTGGGAAAACAAGACCTGTCCTATTATTGGGGGACGAGAAGAGGATGGGGTTCCAAAGATTTTTGCTGAAATTGCTCATGAACGCCATGTGGGAGATCATTGGTTCACTACTGCAAGTTACGAAAGCTGTACATTTCTTCAAATTGATATTAACAAAAAGAACGAATTATCACCAGAAGATATTAGTAAAATGAATGAAAATTCGAAAATAAACCTGTTTGGGTGGCGTTATTTGCCCAATATTGGAAAGGGAGGGGCTGCCTTGAGCCATCCAACCCTTTATCCTCAGGAAATGCATATAAAACAAGCATGGAATGGTGAAGGGAGTGTTAGGTGGAACAAACTCACTTTTGAACAACATCCTTTGCAGCATTATATTATCCAGGCATTGGCTGATTTACCAGTAATAGGATACACCAATTCAATAGTGTTAAAGGGTACAGCAAGGCTCAATGTAGGCGATTCAAGGATTTTATCTTAAATTAGGGGGAAAATATATGAGCGGATATTTTGAAAATAAGGTGGCAGTTGTAACTGGTGCTGCATCGGGTATAGGTTTGGGAATTACTGAACATTTGCTTGCAAGAGGGGCTAGTGCAGTATTTATGTGTGATATAAAGGAAGAAAATCTTAGTAAAGAATCTGCTCGACTAAATCAGATATATCCCGGGAAGGTTATACCGCAACTGACAGATGTTACTAAGTTGGAACAGGTTGAAAAACTGATTCATGCTGCCAAAGCTTTTGAAGGACATCTTGACTTTATGTTCAACAATGCTGGTATAGGTATGACACTTCCCACTGAAAAGATCACTTTTGAGATATGGAAGTTTGTCATGGATTTAAATTTTATGGGTGTTTTATACGGAACATATACTGCAATACCAATAATGCGTGAACAGGGTTTTGGACACATTGTCAATACAGCTTCCATTGTCGGAAGGGTTCCAGCACCTTATCAAGCAGTATATGCAGCGAGTAAAGGTGCGGTCATAATGATGACTGAGAGTTTACAATATGAGCTGGAAACAGAAGGCTTAAATTTTAGCCTAATTTGTCCTGGCAATGTCAGAACTCCTATATTTGATGATATTGCACCACCGCCTGACTCTGTAAGCGTTGATGAAGCGGTAGAGTATATCTTCCAAGAGCTTGAAAAGAAATCGTTAGTTATAATCTTTCCCCAGAAGATGCGAGATTTTGATACTTTATACAGGGAATACCATCAGGAATTTGAAAAGGTAGTTCGATCTTTAGCTGCTGAACGAAGGGAGAACTATCGTTTAAAAGGCACATATTGTTAGAGTATATTTTGTTATATGTATAAAATAAGGATTTTAGAAGAAGCGAATCTTCCTTTGGAAGTGGCGATATTGTTGATTGCTGCTTTAGCAATGCTAATTACAGGAATATTACTTTTTCCTGTATCAATCGGTGTGATTCCCTATTATGAAAATGGACTATATGGATTGCTCCTTTTTATTTTTGCCATACAGATAGTAACTATAGGTAAAACCCCATTTTGGGATATGAGTCGGTCAATGCCATTAATTATCATCGGTACAATTATTGCATCAGTAGGCATTGTGACCTGCTTTATTCCTGTTTTTTTGAGTCAAATTCCTGGTATTATGTTGTTTATCTTTTTTACTCCAGGAGGTTTCTTTCTTCTTTTTAGAACATTGCTTTCAAGAGAAAAACTACGTTCATGGTTAAAATATAAAGGGATTTTTAATCATCTGATTTTTAGTAGCATAGCTGTTTACTTTCTATCAATTTTAATTGGTCTACTTGTTTTGATGCACAATTTGCTAAATATAACCATGACTGCTGTGGTGGCTTTGCTTTTTGGTATTTTACTTATTTATCTATCCTTTGTACTTTGGAAAATATATATTATCTATCCTGAGGCAGAGAATGTTAATAAGGGAACAGTTAATCTTTCTGCCGATAAAATGCTACTTCTATTAACAGGTGTTTTTATGCTAATTTTGGGAGTATTGTTGATACCTGTGAGTTTAGGGGAACTTCCTTTTTCTGGCAGTGCCCAGTTAGGGTTGCTGATGATTATCTTCGCTATCCAGATAATGTCTTCTGGCAGTACTCCCATTGGCCTTTTTCCTAAAAGCTGGTTGATAATTATAATTGGACTTTTTTTCGCAGTACTTGGAATTATTTCGAATATTGTTCCGGACATTCTTGTTATGCCCTTGACTATTCTCATTGGAGTATTAAATATTGCTGGCGGTATTATTACTTTAACTAATACCTTTTTACCTCTACTGAAAAAAACACAAAACTATATTGGCAGTGTGCCTTTAATACTAAAGAAGCTTTTTTTTACTCAAATAATTATGGGTTGTCTTTCAATTTTATTCGGATTATCAATGTTAATTTCTTATCTAATTCCAGGATTAGTTGTTGGTGTGGTACTATTCGCCAACGGATGTGTTCTCTTATATTTGATTAAAATTTTACTTGTCATAGATAAGATGAGAAATCAAAATGAAACTATAAAGAATACACTTTAGAACAAGATTTGACATTTTTATGATGCTCAAGTTGTTTTTTTGCCAAACTACAGATATTTGATCAAG
>NZ_JBRCUV010000029.1:0-36533 GCF_053498235.1 Thermodesulfobium sp. | reverse complement strand
GCTATAAATACAATAGATCGAAAATAATGCATTTTTTAAATTTAATTAGTGATTTTTAAATAATTGATAAAAATTATATATATATGTATTTTAAATTTCAATGATATAATCAGAATGATTTAAATTATGTAGGAAGTTGTAAGTAAAGTTTAATTAGTGTTTGATAATTCTGACAGAAGGGAGGGTGCATAAAAAGAGATCATTAATGTTAGATTGTGTTTTTTTATTTTTTTAAATTTTAAAGGGGGTTAATGAATGAGCAAGACGAATTTTAGATGGGTTATTATGGGATTGGTATTTTTTATTACAGTTATTAACTATGTTGACCGTAGTGCTATTGCTTTTGCAATGCCAATTTTAAGCAAATTATTTCATTTGAATCCGGAAGATATTGGTTTGACGTTAGGAGCTTTTAATATTGGATATGCATTAATGGTTTTTGTAGGAGGTCTTCTTGTTGACAATTGGGGAGCAAGAAAGGTATGGTTTTGGGGAGCTTTAATTTGGTCAGCAAGCATATTCTCAACAGCATTCGCCACAGGTTTTGCATTCCTTTTTGTAGTTAGGTTATTGTTAGGTTTGGCTGAAGGCCCTAATTTTCCTGCAATGAACAGAGTAGTAGGTGATTGGTTGCCATTAAAAGAAAGATCTACCGCTTTAGCAAATGGTTTAGTCGCAGTTCCCTTTGCCCTTATGATTGGTGGACCTATAGTTGCATCCTTGTCAACAATTTTTGGATGGCAAGTGATGTTTATGATCTTAGGTATCGTAGGCATGATTTGGGCGCCAATTTGGCTTTATTTGTTTAGGAATTTCCCTGAAAGATCAAAATTTGTAAACGATGAAGAGCTTAGTTATATCAGAGAAGGTGCTAAAGTCGATAGAAGTAGAACAAGTCTTGAAATTAGACACGAGCACACAAGTGTGCCCAAGGGCTTGTGGAAGTTTTTACTAACCAATCCAACGCTATTATCCAATGACTGGGCATTTTTTGTATTTGGTTATAATTTGTTTTTCTTTATGGGATGGCTACCAACTTTTCTAGATAAAACTTATCACATGAACGTTATGAAAATTGGTATGTTTACTGTTTTGCCATGGGCTCTTGCTACAGTTTTGTTGTTTCTTGATGGAAGACTTTCCGACAAGATATATGCAAGTACAAAAAGTCTTAGGAAAGCACGTTCGCATCCAATTTGGATTAGCCAACTTCTAAGTGGTTTAAGTCTTATTCCAATTATGCTTTATCATGACGTAAATATTGCAATGATATTTATTGCATTAGCAGTGGGTCTAGGTATGGCTGCAAACCCAAATTATTACGCTACTAACATTGATGTTATAAGGCAAAGATCTGGTACAGCACTTGGTATAATGGATTTTGGTTTTGCAGTAGCTGGGCTTATAGCTTCTACCTTGACAGGTTTAATAGTGCAGCTTACAGGTTCTTTTGTGGGAGCTTTTGGTTTTCTACTCTTTCTCAATCTTACATCAGTTGTTAGTGTGATATTATTTCATCACCCAGATAAGGAGAAATTTCAAGTTTAGAGAAACTTTTACCAACCTGAAAGCTTTTAAGCTTTCAGGTTGGTAGGTAATAATTACTATCTAATATGTAAAAAACTTAGTTTCTTAAACTGTAAAGTTTAAGAAAGAGTTTTTGAGAAGGGAGGGTAGGTAAATTAGGTTTAAAAACTTAACATTTAAGGGAAAATTCTTTTTCTTGAATGTTAAGTTTGGTGCAGAGACTAAATCTTAACAAAAGGAGATGAAGGTTTTGAAGTCGAAATTGAAAAAGGAGTTAAATCTACTCGATCTAACGATGTTAGGTCTTGGCGGAATTGTTGGTTCAGGATGGCTTTTTGCTTCACAGAAAGCTGCTAATCTTGCTGGTCCTGCTGCAGTATTTGCCTGGGTTATTGGTGGAATTTGTGTATTTTTTATAGCTTTAGTATATGCTGAACTATCTGGTATGCTTCCAGAATCTGGTTCTTTGATTCGATATCCTCAATACACCCACGGGAACTTCGTTAGTTATGCCTTAGCAGTTGCTTTAATTATAGGTGATTCTGCAGTTATAGCTATTGAAGCCCTGGCAACAGTTCAGTTTGCCAGCTCTTATTTGCCATTTTTATACAGTGGGCATCAGGTAACACTTATTGGTTGGTTTTTTACAATGGGAATAATTATAATCTATTTCTTACTTAACTATTGGAGTATAAGAATTGCAGGGAAGACAAATACAATAATAACAATATTTAAGTTCTTTACACCTACTGCGACTGTAATATTTTTGTTTACAAATTTTAATCCTGCAAATCTTACCCAATATGGTGGTTTTGCGCCGTTTGGTTTTCCTGCGATTTTGGCTGCTGTATCAAGCGGCGGCATAATTTTTGCCTATTTAGGATTTAGACAAGCTGTAAACCTTGCAGGTGAAGCAAAAAATCCAACAAAAGATGTACCCTTAGCAGTTGGTTTAGCAGTTGGTTTAGCAATAATATTATATGTTTGTTTACAATTAACATTTGTAGGTTCTCTGCCAGTCCAGGAATTGGCAAAAGGCTGGGGTCATATTAACTTCAGGTCACCATTTGCTGAAATACTACTCTTGTTAAACATTCATTGGTTGGCTACTATAGTATTTGCTGATGCTGTAATATCACCTTCTGGTACAGGTTTGATATACATGACTTCTACATCGAGAATTATAAATGCTCAAGCTCGTAACGGTATTTTTTGGAAAATATTTGTAGATATTGATGAGAAAACAGGTGTACCAAGATATGCGCTATGGTTAGCATTAGTGTTGGCAGTAATATGGACTGCACCCTTCCCTTCATGGAATAAGTTGGTTGGCGTTGTATCGAATGCAATTGTATTGACCTATATGATCGGACCAGTGAGCGTAATGAGCCTTAGGAAATTTGCTCCAAATCTTTATAGACCTTTTAAAGCTGAACCTATAACTGCTATATCTCTTATAGCATTTGTGGTATGCACACTTCTTATAGACTGGAGCGGATGGTCAAACGTTTCTGTCTTAATTGCAGTAGATCTGGTAGCATTTTTACTCTACTTTTACTTTGTAGCTACTAGAGAAGAGTTGAAGAAAGACCTTGGTAAGAACGTTAAATCTGGAATATGGCTTATATGCTATATGCTTTTTGTAGCCTTTATGAGCTATATAGGCAGTAAACACTTTGAAGGGCTTGGAATTGTGGAATATCCTATGGACCAGTTTGTGCTAATAATCGCTTCTGTAATATTCTTCTTCTGGGCAGTTAATAGCGCTCACTATACTGAGGATATCAAAGAAGTAGTTAATGAAAGAGGAGATGAGGTTGCTGCTTTAGCTGCTAAATAGTAGAAGAACAATTAAAACTATTTTCGCAGAGGGTAATTGCTTCAAATGTGCCCTCTGCTTTTTTAAGAATTAAGCAAGTTAAATTTCTTTATTTACATTCAAAGAAGAATTCTTTGGCAATAGTTGCTTTGATTTTATTGCAAAATTTGTTTATAAAACATCAAAAAGGTTGCTATTTTTAAGAGTAATTGGTATGATTCATAATATGCTAAAACATATCTATGTAAGAGTCGAAGGGATTGTCCAAGGAGTAGGTTTTCGACCTTTTATTTATAGGCTGGCTAGGGAGTTTTCTTTGAAGGGATATTGTTTGAATGATACTGAGGGCGTAACTATTGAAGTTGAGGGGGAAGTTGAAAAGCTAAATAGTTTTTTGTTTGCCATAAAGAAAAATTTTCCTCCGCTCGCTATGGTAAAAAGTATTTATTCGGAAGAAAGAGAAATAGTTGATTATAAAAATTTTATAATTGAAAAGAGTAAACAAACAAGTAAGAAGACAACATTTATTCCTCCTGATACTAATATTTGTGATGACTGTCTGAAAGAATTGTTTAACGAACATGATAGGAGATTTCACTATCCTTTTATAACTTGTACAAACTGTGGACCGAGATTTAGTATTATTTACGATATACCCTATGACAGAAAAAACACAACTATGAATCCTTTCAAATTGTGCCCTGAATGTAGCAGGGAATATTCTGATCCACTTGACAGAAGATTTCACACTCAACCTACTGCCTGTCCTTTATGCGGACCTCGTGTGTACCTATTCGACAAAGAAAGGAATCTAATAAAAGATAGCGTGGATGATGTAATCGATGAAACTTATAAACTCTTAATGGCTGGTAACATAGTAGCAATTAAGAGCGTTGGAGGATTTCATCTTGCAGTTGACGCAAGAAATGATAAAGCTGTTTTAGAATTGCGAAAGAGAAAAAGAAGACCGTTTAAACCATTTGCTCTTATGGCAAATATAGAGGTTGTTAAAGATTTTTTGTATGTTTCAGAAAAAGAATTAAAACTTTTAACCTCAAGAGCAAGACCTATAGTTTTGCTAAAACAAAAAGAAAAGGCACTAGAGAGTATCAGCAAGTACGTAGCACCGAATTTAACTCATATTGGAATAATGCTTCCGTATACTCCATTTCAACATCTTTTATTTAATAAAGACGATTTTATGATATTAGTTATGACCAGTGCTAATTTATCTGATGAACCAATCATTTACAAGGATGAAATTGCTTTTGAAAAACTTTCAAATATTGCTGATTACTTTGTTGCCTATAATAGGGAAATTGCAATCCAAAGCGATGATAGCGTGATGTTTGTGTTGAACGAAAATGAATTCTTTATCAGGCGTTCAAGGGGATTTGTGCCAATGCCATTTTTTACAAAGAAATCTAAAAAACATATTTTTGCTGCAGGAGCAGATCTTAAAAGTAGCTTTGCACTATCTAAGGATGATGTAATTTTTTTGAGTCAGTATTTGGGTGATCTTGAGTCTGTGAATACTTACGAAGTTTTTAAAAAAACACTTGAACATTTCAAGAAGGTTTTTGATATTAAGCCTGAAATTTTTATTTCCGACATGCACCCGAATTATTTTACTACAAGACTTACTGATGAAATATCAGGTGGTTCACAGAGGCTTTTTGTTCAACATCATCATGCACATATTGCTGCTGTAATGGAAGAACACGGTATTGAAGATGAAGTTATAGGGCTTTCATTTGATGGAACTGGATATGGTACGGATTCAAAAATATGGGGGAGCGAGTTTTTAATAGCTAACAGAAAGGAATTTAGGAGAGTTGCTCACTTCTCATACTTCAAACTGCCAGGATCTGAAAAAGCAATTAAGGAAGTTTATAGAATAGGTTTGTCTTTGCTAGTCGATTTAGGTCTAGACCCTATGGAAATTTCAAAACATATAAATTTTGATGAAAGGGATAAAATAGAAATCATCATAAATATGCTTAAGAAAAATATAAATTGTCCACTAAGCTGTAGCATAGGGAGACTTTTTGACGGTGTTGCTGCAATTTTAGGACTTTCAACCGTGATAAGTACTGAAGCTGAGGCAGCACAGAAGCTAGAAGAATTAGCAATTACTGGTAAAAGAATATATCCATTTAATGTGGATTTTGATCTGTCAGGTGAAATTGAGATTCCAGTTGATCAGATAATTAGAAATATAATTGATATGAAAGAGAAAAAAATACCCCTTGAAGATATTGCTCTATCTTTTCATGAGGCTATTTCAGAGATTAGTCTAAATTGTGTGCAAAGTATTTGTGAAAAATATAGCATTAGAAAGGTTGTACTTTGTGGAGGATCGTTTGTAAATAGAATATTGTTAAAGAGGATCTGGGAGGCTTTGAATTCTCGAGGTTATAATGTTTATTTGCCGCATAAAGTTCCATTGAACGATTCATCAATTGCACTTGGGCAGATATGTATAGGAAAAGAATTAATAAAATAGCAGTTTTTTCTAATCTGGTCTATAAGTTTCAGTTTAGTAAAGTAAAGTAAGAATTTAAAAATACAGTTACCTTGAAGTCAAGAAGAACTTCGCTTGAATAAACTTGAAGTTTCCAAAGTAGAAATGACTTTGAAGTTGAAATTCTAATTTGGCTAATAAAAAAGCAAAAAAATAATCTAGTAATTTAGTAGTAAATAGGAGTAAAATAAAGCTATAACTTACTTTTAGGAGGTCTACTGTGGAAAACAAGCTTTTTTCCAAGATTAAGATTAGAGGTTTAGAATTCAGAAATAGGATATTTATGCCTCCAATGTGTCAATATAGCGCAAATGATGGGATACTTAACGAATGGCACATCACACATTATCTTACTCGTTCTATTGGAGGAGTTGGAGGGATTATAGTTGAGGCAACAGCTGTAGAGCCAAGAGGGAGAATTACACCATATGATCTTGGTATTTACAATGATTTACAAGAGATCGAATTTGCAAAGCTTGTTAAGTTAGTGAAAAGCTATGGAGCGAAAGTTGGTATACAGCTTGCTCATGCTGGTAGAAAGGCTTCGAATGACGTTCCCTGGAGGAATGAACAAACTCTTGATGAATCTCATGGAGGATGGGGTGTAATTGCTCCAAGTCCTATACCATTTGATAAGGATTCTTTAATACCAAAAGAAATGACACAAAGGGATATCTTGGATGTCTTGAACGCATTTGAGAATGCTGCAAAAAGGGCAGTAAGGGCTGGTTTTGACTTTATAGAAATTCATATGGCACATGGCTATTTGTTACACGAATTTCTCTCTCCCCTGACCAATAAAAGGAATGATGATTTTGGTGGGAAATTTGAAAATAGAATCAAATTTCCTTTGAAGGTTGCAGAAAAAGTAAGGGGTGTGATGCCAAATGATATGCCGCTTTTTGTAAGAATTTCTGTAACCGATTGGATAGAGAAGGGCTGGGATGTGAATCAGAGCATTGAGTTTGTAAAAGAACTTAAAGGAGTTGGCGTTGATCTAATTGACGTTTCAAGTGCGGGAATATCTCCCGAAGCTGTAATTCCAATAGATTTTGGTTTTCAAACAAAATTTTCTCAAATAATAAGAGAGAATTCGAATATTTTAACAGGAGCTGTTGGCATGATAGTGGATCCTTATCAAGCAGAGCATATCCTTTGCACAGAACAATCTGATATTGTTCTTCTTGGTAGAGAGCTTCTTAGAAATCCTTATTGGCCTTTACATGCTGCAAAAGTATTAAAACAAGATATACAGTGGCCTCTTCAGTATTTAAGGGCAAAACTAAGTTAAGACAAATCATAGTAAGTTGATATAAATAGTATAAATTAACTCCTCTGTATGATCAGGTTTTACTAATTACTTTTTCAGAATATTTTAAAATATGCTTTATTCTCTCTATTAATGGAGGGTGAGAGTAATTAAAAAAAACATAAAGTGGATGTGGTATTGGATTTGACAAGTTATCTTTGTACAGTTTGATAAGAGTATTTTTGAAAGTTTCTGGATCTTTCGTAAGATTTATTGCGAATTCATCTGCTTGGTATTCATTAGCTCTTGAAATAGGCATAAATATGAGTTTTAAGATGATACTACCAATAGGTAAAAAAATTGTAAATACTATGAACAAACCATTATATAAAGAATTTTTAAAGCCAAACATAAAGTAAATATAATTTAGCTGAAGCAGTTTGGCGCTAATAAACATTGCCAAGATTATCGCTCCAGCATTAAATAAAAACATCTTGAAAATATGTTTATGTTTGAAATGTCCTAGTTCATGACATAGAACAGATATAATCTCAGGGTGATTGTGATTTTGTAAGAAGGTATCGAATAAAACTAATCTTTTCTTTTTTCCAAATCCAGTAAAAAACGCATTTGAATGGGTTGATCTCTTTGAAGCATCCATTACAAAGACGTTTTCAAGAAAAAAACCTGTTTTTTCAAGAATTTCTTTAATTTTCGACTCTAATTCGGTATCAGATAGTGAAGTAAACTTGTTAAATAGTGGAGCAATAAATATTGGATAAATATAGAGAATAAAGAAATTCAGTAAAATGATGAAAAAACTAGCATATATCCACCAAAAAGCTCCTGTTAGATGTATGAAGGTTGTTATGGCAAATAATATTAAAAAAAGTATGACCAACCCGATAATCGTTTGTAAAAATATATCCTTAAGAAACAATTTTTTTGTTATTTTACTAAAACCAAAGATTTTTTCAATGTAAAATGTGTCAATTATAACAAAAGGTAGTTCTATGACCTTAAATATTGTATAAAAGGAGACAAATAACATAAAGGATTTTAAAAACTCAAATGTGTGAAGTTTGTAAATTTCTGTAGATATTGATTGGATTATATTTGTTGAGAATAAATAAAAGAAAACGAGTATCTCAACAATTCCTTTAACCATTTGCAGAGCTATTTTAGATTTTTGATATTTTATTAGGGATATTGGGTTGTCTATAGGAAATATCTCTTTTATTTTTTCTAAATTTTTTATGCTCAGATTTCTAAGATTTAAAAATTCGAGAAAAATTTCAAATAGGTTTACAATTATTACAAGAAAAATAAACAAGTATCCGCTCTGCTGCAAACTGTCCTCCATAATTTTCATTTCTAGTATATTTATTATACTAGTTACACTAGCATTATAATTCTAGATATTATTATAAAAACTTTACTTTTAAAACTAATATTTGTAGTAAAATAAAAGTAAATTAATGATCTAAGAAAAAGCTATAAACTAATATTTTACCACCTTTTAGGAGGTTACTTTGAAAGGCAAAGTTGTTAACTGTGCTATCTCAACTGAAAGAGGGGTTCCAAAAAATAGCGTAGATTGTATTGAACTTATCGAAGAT
This sequence comes from Thermodesulfobium sp., assembly GCF_053498235.1. Taxonomy (NCBI): domain Bacteria; kingdom Pseudomonadati; phylum Thermodesulfobiota; class Thermodesulfobiia; order Thermodesulfobiales; family Thermodesulfobiaceae; genus Thermodesulfobium; species Thermodesulfobium sp. The sequence goes on along the minus strand of NZ_JBRCUV010000029.1, from coordinate 27,795 downwards.
TATGGTGTGGTAGGAGATGCTCATGCCGGTATTTCTCAAAGGCAAATTAGTATATCGAGTTTATCTACATATTCAAGAGGAATAGCGAAGGAACTTAATTTGAAACCGGGTGACTATGCTGACAATATTACTGTTGATGGAGTAGATATTTATGATATGAAAGTAGGTACTAAATTCAAAGTAGGAGATGAGGTTATTTTACAAATTGTAGAAATTGGTAAGGGAGAGAATGAACATCTTGAAAAATCAACCTATTTACAATTTAATAGACCATATAATCAAATGTTAAAAGAGGGTGTGTTTTGTAAGGTTTTAAAAGGTGGTAAGGTTTGTATAGGAGATGTTGTAGATTTTGATATTTGATGTTTGACAATTTTTAAAAGGATTTTTATAATAGCTTCGTTTGAAAGGCAGGGTTTCAGATGAGAATAGATGTCTCGCAAATCCTTGACGATGTGGGAAGCAGTATTAGAATTAGGACTAAGGAAGAAGCTCAGTTTTTTGAGCCCTCTCTTGAATTTTGCTCGCCAATTGATTTTGATTTGACCTTAACGAATGTTGGGAAGTCAATATTGGTGCAAGGCAAAATTAAGAGTACGCTTGTAATGGAGTGTGCAATCTGCCTTAACAAATTTAAACAAAAGATTGAGTTTGAGCTTAATGACGAGTTTGTTAAAGGCAAGCCTGGTGAGGATCAGTTTGCAATTCACGGAAAAGAGATTGATCTTTCTGAGCTATTAAGGCAAGAGTTTTTGTTGTGGTTTCCTATGAAACCTGTTTGTGTTCTTTGCAGAGAAGATATTAAGGAGGTTAAAATTAGTGGGAGTACCAAAAAAGCGTCGTTCTAAAATGCGTCAAAATACAAGAAGGCCTTATATTATAGAAGGTGAAATGCCAAACATGATTAATTGTCCTCATTGTGGGGCTCCAACTCTTGCACACAGGGCATGTTCGAAGTGCGGAACTTATAGAGGTAGGGTAGTTCTTACGACCAAAGCTGAAAAGGTGGAAGACTAAAAATAGGATAAAAACGAAAAAACTTGATTTCAATAGCTTTTGACCTTTTAGGCGGAGATAAAGCACCTGAGGAGACAGTCCGAGGTCTTGTCATGGCTTTAGAGACAAGATCGGATTTTGTTGTTTATGCTGTGGCCACTAAAGGTGTTTTTGATAAGTATCAAAAGATCCTAAAACCATTTCTTTCTTCTGGCAGATTAAAAGAAATTGAATGTGAAAATGTTTTTGAGATGGACGATGAGCCGGTAAAGGCTTGGAAGGAGAAAAGGGGATCTAATTTACATAAGATAGTAGAACTGATTAATGAGGGTTTTGCTTCTGGTTGTGTATCCCTTGGAAGCACTGGAGGTTGTTTAGTAGCAGGAACTCTTGGTATAGGCAGATTAAAAGGTATTGAAAGGCCTGCTATTGGAGTGCTTTTGCCATCAAAACAAGGTGGATTTCTTTTGATTGATGCTGGTGCAAATGTAGATGTAAAGGCAAAAAATATTTTAGATTTTGCAAAAATGGGCAGTGTTTATATGAAATTTCTTGGTTTTGAAAACCCAAGTGTAGGTTTATTTAATGTGGGGGAAGAAAAGGGTAAGGGAGATAGATTAAGGCAAGAATCTTACGAGCTTCTTTCTAAAAGCGATATTAATTTTGTTGGAAATATGGAAGGAAAAGATGCATTTTTTGGGAAATGCAGTGTCCTTGTGTGCGATGGTTTTATTGGGAATATCTTTTTAAAAACCACAGAGGGAGTTTCAGATTATTTAAGGTATGAAATGAGAGACGCTATAAGGCAGAGCTTTATAACTCGCTTGGGTGGGATGCTTTTATATCCAGCTCTTGCAAGGATTGTAAAGCGTGCCGATTATTCTAATTATGGAGCTGCTCCTCTTCTAGGCGTGAAAAAAGTTTTTTTGATTGGGCATGGCAGAAGTGGGCGTGTTGCAGCTAAGAACGCTATATTACAGACTGTAAAACTTTGTTCCGAAAATCTAATAGAGAAGGTAAAAATTGTAGGTGAAGGTTAATAACGTCGGAATATATGGTTGGGGTTCTTGTGTGCCTGAAGGTGTGGTTACAAACTTTGACCTGGAAGGTATGGTTTTGACTTCAGATGATTGGATAAGAGAGAGAACAGGGATTATAAAGAGACACGTTGCTTGTAGAGGAGAGAAAACGTCTAATTTAGCTATTATTGCTTTGCAAAATGCAATGGAAATGGGAAATATAAAACCTGATGAGCTTGACTTAATAATAGTGGCGACATCTTCGCCTGATATGCTTTTTCCAGCTACTGCTTGTATTGTTCAAGATGCTATTGGAGCAAAAAAAGCAGCAGCCTTTGACCTATCTCTTGCATGTAGTGGTTTTGTATATGCACTTTGTGTAGGAGCACAGTTTATACAAAACGAAGCTTATAGATGCGTTGCAGTTATTGGGGCAGATATTCTCACGAGATTTATAGATTGGTCGGATAGAAAAACTGCGATACTCTTTGGGGATGGTGCTGGAGCGTGTATTTTGAAATATAAACCTGGTAATGAATGGTGGTTTTTTTTGGGAAGTGATGGGAGCGGGGCAGATCATTTAAAGATAATAGGAAGTGGTTCAAGCGATTATACTCCTTCTGGTTCTTTTCAAAAAAGATTGCCAACTATACAAATGAACGGGCAGGAGGTATTTAAATTTGCCGTAAGGTCTATGGTAAAGTCAGTAAAAAATGTTATTAATGAATCAAGAATAAGCTTTGAAGATATATCTAAAATTATTCCACATCAGGCAAATAAAAGGATAATAGAGTCTGTAAGGAAGTATCTTAATCTAAAAAGCGAAAAATTCTACATAAACGTAGATCGCTTTGGAAATACTTCGGCTGCGTCTATTCCTATTGCTATTGATGAGGCATACAGATCAGGAGTTATTAAACCAAACGATAAGATAGTTCTTGCTGCATTTGGCGCAGGTTTTGCTTTTGGATCGGGGTTGATATCTTTATGAAAGAGAAAACTGTTTTATTATTTCCAGGTCAGGGTTCACAGTATGTGAATATGCACTTGAAGCTAAGTATTAAATCAAAAGAGTTTATAGCAAAAATATTAGATGAATTAAACCTGTCCAATATACTAGATTTAATGTCTGTTTCTGAAGAATCTCTCTTACCTACAAATGTCTCTCAAGTTGCAATAATTTCTACAAGTTTAGGATATTTGAAAGATATTAATGATGAAGGTTTTAGATTCGAAGCTTCAGCTGGTCACAGTCTCGGAGAGTATGGCGCCCTGGTAGCTGCGGGAGTGCTTTCATTTAAAGATGCTGTGAGAGCAGTTTCTGTTAGAGGTGATCTTATGGGAAAGTGCGCTGCAAGACGTGGAGGCAGTATGGTTGCTCTTCTTGGATTCGATAAAGAGATGGCTGAAGTTCTTTGTAAGGAGGCATCGCGATTTGGTGTGTGTGTTGTAGCGAATGAAAACTCTAATCAGCAAATAGTTGTTTCTGGTGAAAATAAAGCAATAGACTGGGTTTTGGAAAATTATAAGGATTTTAAGGTTAAAAAGGCTATAAAATTGAAAGTAGAAGGTGCATTTCACTCTCCACTTATGGATGATGCTGCCAAGGAGTTTAGAAAATTCTTAGTAAATTTGGAATTTAAGGACTTTAAACTGCCTGTTTACAAAAATATTGATGGAATGATATATGAGAATACTAAATATATTCCTGATATATTATCAAAACAAATTGTTAGTCCAGTAAAATGGGTTGATACTATTAAAAATATTATTCGCGATGGATATGAAAGCTGTGTTGAAGTTGGTCCAAAAAATATACTTACAACAATGTTAAAGCGCTGGACAAATCTAAAGTGTAGCGCTTTAGATGGAGAGTGAGCTAATATGATATTGGAAGGAAAAGTAGCATTAGTTACTGGTTCAAGCAGGGGTATAGGTAAAGCTATTGCTAAAGCGTTTGCTCAAAATGGGGCAAAAGTTTTAATTAATTATGCTTCTAACGACGATGCAGCGAAAAAAGTTAAAGAAGAATTAATTAATATGAATTGCAACGTTGAAATCTTTAAGGCATCTGTTGACAAAGAAAGTGAAGTCAAAGCACTTTTTGAAAGGCTAGACGCATTGTTTGGCAGAATAGATATCCTTGTAAATAATGCAGGAATAACGAGAGATGCTTTGATACTAAGAATGACAGAGTCTCAGTGGGACGAAGTTATAGATGTAAATCTTAAGGCAGCTTTTTTGTGTTCTAAAGAAGCAGCAAAGAGGATGATAAAACAAAAGAGTGGTAGGATTATAAATATTTCTTCGGTTGTAGGACAGATAGGAAATCCTGGTCAGGCTAATTATTCTGCTTCAAAATCGGGTTTATTTGGTCTAACTAAATCTTTAGCAAAAGAACTGGGTTCAAGGGGAATACTTGTCAATTCTATTGCTCCTGGTTATATTGTTACTGATATGACTTCAGGGCTTTCTGATGACATAAAGAATAAGCTGCTTTCATCAATAGCTCTGGGTAGGCTCGGTACTCCTGAAGACGTAGCAGATGTTGCTCTCTGGTTGGCTAAATCTGCGAACTATGTGACTGGGCAGATTATTTCTGTAAATGGTGGTATGTTTTAAATTTGAAAGGAGGTGAATTTTGTGAGTGAAAACGAAATATTTGATAGAGTTAAAAAGATTATTTCAAATCAGCTTGGTATAGAAGAGGGAACTATAGAAATGAGTTCCTCCTTTGTAGATGATTTGGGCGCTGATTCTTTAGACACAGTCGAAATGGTTATGGCTTTTGAGGAAGAATTTGGAGCTGAAATTCCAGATAAAGAGGTTGAGAAAATTAAGACTGTTGGAGATGCTGTTAAGTACTTGTATGAGAAAGTAGGAGAATGAATGTTTTTAGTTTTAATTAGATTAAAATTTTGTTTAAAAATTATAGATACTCGTTTGGGAGCAATTGAAAATTGGAAAGTAGTATCTTAAAACCGCTTAAAATTGGGAAGATAACTATCCCCCTGCCAATCTTGCAGGGGGGGATGGCTATTAGAGTTTCTACTGCACCTCTTGCAGGAGCTGTAGCAAGAGAAGGTGCAGGTGGTATTATTGCGGCAACGGGTATGGATGATGAAGAACTTATAGATCAAATAAAAAAGGCACGAGAGATTTCTGAGGGCAGAGGAGCTATTGGTATAAATGTAATGTACGCTTATAGCCAATTTGAAAGAGTGGTTAAAACTGCTATTGCTGAGGGAATTGATTTTATAGCTACAGGAGCTGGATTTTCAAGAGATATATATAAATGGGCTAAAGATTCCAATACTCCAATTTTGCCGATTGTTTCTTCTGCAAAATTAGCCAAACTTGCCGAAAAACTGGGGGCAAGTGGAATAATACTTGAAGGGACGGAAGCTGGAGGTCATCTAGGAACAGATAGGTCTACTTGGGACATTCTACCTGAAATTCTGGAAGTTATTTCTATTCCACTTATAGTAGCAGGAGGAATCTACTCTGGTAAAGAGATGGCTAGAGCGCTTAAAATGGGTGCTAGTGGTGTACAGATAGCAACCAGGTTTATCCTTTCAGAAGAGTGCGACGTCAGCCCTGTTTTTAAGAAGGTGCTACTGGAAGCAAAAGCTGAAGATGTAGTAAAAATAATGAGTTCAGTAGGTTTTCCCGGGAGAGCTATTCTAACTCCACTATCAAAAAAGATTATTGAAGGTAAGGCTCCTAAGCCGAAAGTCTGTGAAGGTTGCATAAAAAAGTGTACCAGAACGTTTTGCATTAGATTGGCTCTAGAATCGGCAAGACTTGGTGATTACGAGAATGGGCTTTTCTTCAGCGGTTCAAATGTTTTTAGATATAATGATATTCTTCCCGTGAAGACAATTATAGAAAATTTTGTGCGTGAGGCCGAGGAGGAGCTGTCATGAAAAGACGCGTAGTTATTACTGGTATGGGTTGCGTTACCCCTCTTGGTAACGATGTAAATACTTTTTGGAATATGCTTAAAAATGGTAAAAGCGGAATAGTTAGAATTGTTGATTTCAAACAAGAATTTCCTTCTATGATTGCTGGTAAGGTAAAGAACTTTGCTCCTGAAAAATATTTTGATAAAAAGGATGTAAGACGTACTTCTAAATTTGTTCAATTTGCAGTTGCTGCTGCTCAAGAGGCAATGGAAGATTCAGGACTTTTAGATTTTGCTGATAAATCGAATATTGGAGTATGTATTGGGTCAGGTGTTGGTGGAATAGATATTATGGAAGAACAAGCAGTAGTGCTTTATGAAAAAGGTCCAATGAAAGGGTCACCATTTATGGTCCCAATGATGATAGTAAATATGGCTTCTGGTTATGTTGCTATTAAATTTGGGCTGAAAGGGCTTAATTTTGCGCCTGTTTCTGCGTGTGCGTCAAGCAATCATGCTATTGGAGAGGCATATAGGAGTATAGTTTATGGAGATGCTGATGTTATGCTTTGTGGTGGATCAGAAGCAGCAGTGACTCCTCTTGCAATAAATGGTTTTTGCGTAATGCGAGCTTTGTCTACTTGTAGAAATAATACACCTGAGCTTGCAAGTAGACCTTTTGATAAGTCAAGAGATGGATTTGTAATGGGAGAGGGTTCTGGAATAATAATTTTGGAAGAGTTAAACCATGCAATTAATAGGGGTGCTAAGATTTATGCTGAACTTGTAGGTTATGGTGCTTCTTGCGATGCATATCATATGGCAGCTCCAGATCCTACTGGCGATGGTGCTTATAATTGTATTATTAGAGCTTTGAAGGATGCATCAATTTCATATGATGAAATAGATCTGGTAAATGCTCATGCAACGAGTACTCCTGCTGGCGATGAGGGTGAATTAAAGGCTATAAAGAGGGTTTTTAAGGATCACGCAAAAAATATCTTTATCACTTCAAATAAGTCTATGATAGGACATTTACTTGGGGCAGCTGGAGCTGTAGAGTTGATTGCCACAGTTATGTCTGTAAGAGAAAATATTGCTCCCCCTACTATTAATCTTGATGATCCTTGTGATGAAGCTGAAGGTTTAAATCTTGTACCAAATAGAGCCCAGGAAATGAAGAAATGCGAATATGCTATATCTAATTCTTTTGGATTTGGCGGACATAATGCTTGTTTGATAATTAAAAAATTTAGAGGGTAAATTGCCAAAAAAAGAGTTAGTTTTGGAAACTTTTTCAAAAATATCCAACGTTTATGATTATATGAATGACTTTATGACTCTTGGTATGCATAGAGATTGGAAAAACTTGCTTATTAAGGAAGTATTTAAATTTTATAAAGATTCAGATATCCTCGATATAGGAAGTGGAACAGGCGATCTTGTTTTTTTGATTAAAAAAGATTTTCCAAGTGCTAAAGTTGTGGCTTTGGATATAAACGATAGTATGCTTAAAAAATTAAAGCGCAAATTAGAAAAAAATAATATAAAAGATGTAGAAATTGTAAAATCTTTTGCTGAAGATATGCCTTTTGGAAATGAAACTTTTGGTGCAGTAGTTTCCTCATACACCATAAGAAACCTAGAAGATATTGAAAGATCATTTAAAGAGATATATAGAGTTATAAAAAAACCTGGAGTTTTTGGTTTTCTTGAGCTTTCTGAGCCTAAAATTTTTAAAAAATTATTTTGGCTTTATTTAGATAAAATTTTGCCTTTTCTTGGTGGAAAGTTAGGTTGCAAAGAGGAATATGAGTATCTTGGTCGATCTCTTAGAGCCTTTTTATCTCCTGAAGATATCGTTTCCTTATTAAAAAGCGTTGGCTTTAGTAGAGTTTATATTGCTCGAGTTTGTGCGGGGGTTAGTACTATTTATATTGCAATAAAGTCTTAAACTCTTTTTAAAAAAAAGATTTTGAATAAGCATTAATCACCTTCTAGATTCTTTTGCTATCTACTGATACTATTGGTATATTTTATTTTGAATACCATTTACAATGTTGCGAATTGTCTGAATTTAATAACATGCATTTTGTTAAAAAAATAGTTGTAAAATGCTATAAGGAGGTGATGCTTTATGCTGAATAAAGTTTTGGTTGACAAATTTGTAAGCATTGTGGGTAGTTCCAATGTTTTAACTGATGAAAGCGATTTGCTTCTTTATTCATATGATGCTACCCAGCTTTATAAAATTCCAGATCTGGTTGTAATAGTGAATAATGCTGAAGAAGTTTCTAAAGTAATAAAATTTGCTAAAGCAAACAATTTAAACGTTTATCCCAGAGGATCTGGGACAAACCTTAGCGGTGGCTCAATTCCAGTTGATGGTGGTGTGGTAATTGAATTAAATAGATTAAATAAAATTCTTAATATTGATGTCGAAAATAGAATAGCTGTTGTAGAACCAGGTGTGATTGCTGCGACTCTTGATGCTGAGGTTTCCAAAAAAGGTCTTTTTTATCCTCCTGATCCAGGAAGCATTGCGGTAGCTACTATTGGGGGGTGCGTGGCGGAAGGGGCAGGTGGTTTAAGAGCGCTAAAATATGGTACTACTAAGGACTATATTATAGGTCTTGAGGTTGTTCTTCCGAATGGAGATATTTTGAGAACAGGTAGTTTTTCCTCGTTGAGAGGATCTCCTGGTTTTGACTTAACGCATCTATTTGTTGGTTCTGAAGGGACATTGGGGATAATAACTAAGATTGCAGTAAAACTGATATATCCTGCTAAATCTAGAAAGACCTTTTTAGTTATGTATGATAGTGTTGGTAAAGCTGGGATTGCAGTGGCAAAGATAATAGAAAATAAGATAATTCCCTCTACTATGGAGTTTCTAGACAAGATCACTATAAATGCTGTAGAAGATTTTACAAAAATTGGCCTTCCAAGGGATATTGAGGCGCTTTTACTTATAGAAGTAGATGGAGAGCCAGAAGATGTTGAAACAGCAGCAAAAATCTTAGAAGAAGTATGTTTGAGTGTAGGAGCTAGATCTATCTCTATTGCTAAAAATGATGCAGAAAGAATGAAACTTATGGAAGCTAGAAGAGCTGCATTGCCAGTTCTTGCAAGGTTAAAGCCCACTACTATATTAGAAGATGCTACTGTACCAAGAAGTAAGGTTGCAGATATGCTTGAAAGGATTCATGAGATTCAAGATAAATATAATTTGATGATAGGCAGTTTTGGCCATGCGGGCGATGGAAATCTTCACCCAACGATTTTAGTTGATAGAAGGAATAAGGAAGAAATGAAAAAGGTAGATATGGCTATTAAGGAGATCTTTGATTATTGTATTGAATTGGGTGGAACTTTGACTGGAGAGCACGGAATAGGAATTGTAAAAGCTCCCTTTATGGAAAAAGAATTTAAGAAAGAAGGCCTTAGCCTTTTTAGAGATATAAAGAAAACTCTTGATCCTGAAAATAAATTAAATCCAAATAAGATAGTAGGTGCTAAGGAGGTTCATCTTGAGTACATCTAGTGAAAATTCTTTATCTCTGATAGAAGAGTATTATGAAGAACAAATAATTAGGTGTATGAAATGCGGTATGTGTCAGAGTATTTGTCCTGTCTATTATGAAGATTCGCTTGAAACAGGTTGTGCAAGAGGAAAACTTGCATTGTCTGAGGCCCTATTACATGGTAAGCTTGAACCGAATCATAAAATTGAAATGATATTCAATAAATGTTTACTTTGTCACGCATGTGCTCAAGTTTGTCCTGTAGGCCTTTCTCCTGATAAAGTTTTTGCCGCAGCAAGAGCAGAAATGGTAAAGAGATACGATATGCCTTGGATAAAATCTCTAATATATAGGAAGCTTTTAGGTGAAGGAAAACTCTCTTCTTTAACTGGTACCCTGTCTCTTGCTAATAGATTAAAACTTTTTGTTCTTGCAAGATCTTTATCTATACCAAAGATATTTGGAAAAAGTGCAATAAGACTTTCTTTTGCAACTCTCCCTGATATTCCATCAAAACCATTTTTAGATAGATTTCCTGAATTACTTGAACCGAACAGTAAACCAATAGGTACAGTTGGATATTTTGTTGGTTGTGCCCAGAACAGCGTTTTCCAAGACGTTTCTGAGGCTTCTGTAAACATATTGCTTGCTTTAGGTTATAGAGTGATAATCCCCAAAGATCAAGGATGTTGTGGATTTCCACACTATGGGGCAGGAGACTTTGAAACCTTGAAGCAAAAAATAATTCAAAATTCAAGTGCATTTAAAAAATACAAATTAGACGCAATTATAATTTCTTGTGCTACTGGTGGTTCTGGTTTAAAAGAGGTTTATCCTGAAATGACAAAGGAAGACAATTTAAAAACTCTCGGTGCAAATGTTTATGATATATCTGAATTTTTAGCTCTTAAGCATTTGGATGATTTAAAGAAGATGATGCCAACAGATAAAAAGGAAAAAATAAAGATAACATATCACGACGCATGCCATTTGAATAGACTTCAGGGAATATCAAGTCAACCTAGACAGCTTTTAAGCATAATGCCTTCTTATGAACTTGTAGAAATGGAAAATTCAACAAAGTGTTGCGGCGAAGGGGGTGGATTTACTTTTTATTATCAAGACATATCTTCTAGCATTGCAAATAGAAAGAAAGAGACTATAAAGAATACTGGTGCAAAGGTTGTGGTGCTTGGTTGTCCAGGATGTAGAGCTCAAATATCAGGAGCTCTTAAGCAAGAGGGCTTAGATATAGATACCAAACATACAGTTTGTCTTTTGTGGGATGAGATTAAAAAAGGCAAAGATAGTAATTTTTAAAATGCCTTTTAAAGATGATGAAAGAAAGGAGTGAAAGATATTTGTTTGATTCAGAAAGGATAGAGAACAATTTGGCCGATAAGAATTTGCCTTTTGGTGATGAAACTCCTTATTCTATAACTTATCCCGAAAGCAATAAAGATGTATTAGAGATTCTTAATTGGGCTAATAAAGAGAAATTGAAAGTTATTCCAAGGGGTTCAATGAGTAGTTTGTCAGGGGGTGCTTGTGCCCTTAGCAACTCTTTGGTTATTAATTTTTCTAAGATGAACAAGATAATTGAAATTGATACTCATGATTTGGTACTTACTGTAGAACCTGGTGCAAAGTTAAAAGATATTTATTTTGAAGTTGAGAGATCTGGACTATATTTTCCAATTGATTCTTTCTCGTCTTATAATGGGACTGCTGGTGGGGCAGCAGGTGAGAACTATCAGGGCATGAGATTTGCAAAGTATGGAGATACAAGACTTAATACAATGCAAATTGAATTAGTGAATCCTGTTCACGGTATCGTGACATTAGGGGGAAAAACTGTTAAAAACGTTTCAGGTTATGATGCAAAGATAGCCTGGATTGGTAGCGAAGGAACACTTGGTATATTTACAAAACTAATGTATAAGCTAATGCCTCTTCCTGAAAAGAGAACAATAATAACATTACCTTTTGATTCAATTGATGTTTTTTTTGATTTTAAAAAGAAATTTGATTCTTTAAAGATTTTTGTTAGTGCACTTGATTTGATGAGCAGTAAAGTTGCCAGTTATATTTCTGAAGTTAGTTCAAAATATTTGTCGTTTTTTTTAATTGAAGGCAGAACACTAGAAGTAGAAAGATTGAAAAAAGAGATATTAAAATTTGCTGAATCCAACAAGGCACAAATCTTTGAGGGAAATGATTTTGATTTTATGTATAAAAAAAGACTTAATATGGGAGAAAAAACATTAAATGACAAATTATTTGCGGATGATGTTACACTCCCTATTAAAACATGTTCCGACTTTCTGAAATTTTTAGAAGGAAGAAGGTATGATTTTTTGCTTCATGTTCAGGATGGAGGTGTGCTTGTTTTTAGAAAAGAACCTCCTGGGAAGAATGATGATATCTATGAAAAAGTTTTAGAACAGAATGGTTCATTAATTTCTGAAAGACAGTTGGGGATTCAACCAAAACGGGAGTTATTTCTTGAAAAGATGGGTAGTGTTTATATTGAATTAATGAGATCCTTAAAAAAGGCTGTAGATCCAAACTTTATACTTTCTCCTAATAGATATATTTTTTGAACTTTAGGATATAAAACAGTTATTTGGTTTTAAAATTTGCGGAGGTGATGTATATAAATGAATAGCTTAGATATGTTTTTTAAACCTAACTCTGTAGCAATTATTGGTGCTTCTAGTGAGGAGAAAAAGTTAGGTCATGCAGTTTTGAAGAACGTTATTGATGGAGGGTATACTGGTAATATATATCCTATTAATCCTAATGCTGATTCTATTCTAGGTTACAAATGTTTTAAAAGTGTCCTGGATATCCCTGGCGATGTGGATCTGGCTGTATTTGTAATCCCCTCGAAGTTTGTAAACCCGGTTATGAGAGAGTGTGCTCAAAAAGGGGTTAAGGGTGCCATAGTTATTACAGCTGGTTTTAAAGAGACAGGGTTAGAAGGTGCGAAACTTGAGAAAGAATTAAAGGAAATAATAAAATCAAATAATATTAAACTTATTGGTCCTAACGTTTTAGGATTGATCGATACACATAATAATCTAAATGCATCATTTGCTTCATTTATGCCAAAAAGAGGGAATATTGGTTTTATATCACAGTCTGGCGCCTTTGCTACTGCTATTATGGATTGGGCTGCCGCTAATGATATAGGATTTTCGAAATTTATCAGTATAGGAAATAAGGCTGATATAAACGAAGTTGATCTCTTAGAAGTTTTAAAAGATGATAGTAATACTGATGTTATCTTAATGTATCTTGAAAGCATTGATAATGGTAGGAGTTTCATGGAAGTTGCGTATAAGACGTCTAAGATAAAGCCTATAATTGTTCTAAAATCTGGAACTACCGCTGCAGGTGCTAAGGCAGCAACAAGCCATACTGGCTCCCTTGCTGGTTCTGACCAAGCTTATACATCAGCTTTCAAGCAATGTGGAGTTATAAGGGCATCAACTGTAGAAGACTTATTTGATCTTGCAATTGGGTTTGCGTATCAGCCTCTTTTGAACTCAGATAATATTGCTATTGTTACTAATGCTGGTGGTCCTGGAATTATGGCTTCAGATGCTATTGAAAATTTTGGTTTAAGAATTGCAAATCTCTCTAACAATACTATAGAAATTTTGAGAACAAATCTTCCTCCTGCAGCAGCAGTTTACAATCCTGTTGATGTACTTGGGGATGCCCTTGCTGATAGATATGAGTTTGCCTTAAGAAACGTCCTGAAGGATGAAAACGTTGATGGTGTTATGGTTATTCTAACTCCTCAAGTTTATACCCAGGCAATGCAAACTGCAGAGTGTATAGTGGGAGCTAAAAATCCTAAAAAACCGATTTTTTCAATATTTATGGGCGGCAAAACTATTGCTGGTGCTGTTAAGTATTTGATGGAGAACAGCGTTCCGAATTATTCTTTTCCGGAAAGGGCTGCTTTTGTTTTTAGGTCCATGCACGAAAGGAAAATTTGGTTAAGTAAACCTGAACCTGTGTATAAGAAGTTTGATACAAAATTTGATTTGGCTGCGAAATCTTTGAGATCTCCAGAGAGAAGTAAGAGACCAAGTTTAGGCGATTGGGAAGTTAGAGAGGTCTTTGAGGGATATGGGTTTAATCTTCCAAAGACACTTCTTGCTACTACGAGTTTAGAAGCAAGTGATTTTGCTGAAAAGTTAGGCTTTCCTGTAGTTATGAAGATAGCATCGCCAGATATTTTACATAAAACAGACGTAGGCGGCGTAAAAGTAGGATTGAAAAGCAAAGATGAAGTAATTAGGGCTTTTGACGATATTATGATATCAGCTAGGAGATATTTTCCTGATGCTGAAATTTGGGGTGTAACAATTCAACAGATGCTCCCTCCTGGCAAAGATGTTATTATAGGTTCCGTAAAAGATCCTCAGTTTGGTCATATGATTATGTTTGGTTTAGGTGGTATCTATGTAGAAGTTCTTAAAGATGTTTCTTTTAGAATAGTTCCTGTTTCTGAGATTGATGCAATAAATATGATAAAAGAGATTAAGTCTTTTAAATTGCTATCTGGCACAAGAGGGGAAAAAGGTGTTGATCAAAATGCGATTGTTGATGCTATACTAAGAGTATCAAATCTGGTTACCGATTTCCCTGAAATTGTAGAATTGGATATCAATCCATTAAGGGTTTTTGAAGAGGGAGCGGTAGCGATTGATATGAGATTAACCGTTGGAGGTGGGACAGAATGAAAGGGCTTTACTTTGTATCACCAGAGTCTTTTGTAGGAAAGAGTACTGTACTTCTAGGAGTTGGGAGGAATTTACAGGCTCAGGGGAAGAAAATTTCTTATTTTAAGCCTCTTGGTAATCTCCCGACACGAGAGGAGGGTTTACTAACAGACGAAGATGCCGTTTCTGCTCGTAAGGCACTGGGTTTGAAAGACCCTCTAGATGAAATGGTGCCTGTTGTGATGACGCCTGATTTAGCTGTCCTGTTTCTAAAATCTCAGGTGACAGATATTACAAAACAGGTAAAGGAAAATTATGAAAAACTTTCAAGCAAACATGACGTTATTCTCGTAGAAGGAGTAGGGAACTTTATAGAGGGCAAAATGTACAATCTAGCTCCTAAGGATGTAGCCGATTTACTCGACCTCAAGGTGATAGTAGTTGCAAGGTGTGAAACTGACATTTTAGCGGATCATATCCTTGAGGCTAAAGAGATTTTTAAAGACAGGTTTATAGGCTTTGTTGTAACAGGAGGAACTCAGGCTTGTAGAGAATATCATCACAGACTCTTGATCCCATACTTGACGAGTAAAGGTATCAATTTCTTAGGAGCAATTCCTCAGGACGAGACCTTAAAGTCTATCAGTATTCGTGAACTAGTTGAAGTATTGAATGGTGAAATACTTTGTCAGGAAGATAAACTTGACGAACTTGTTGAAAGATTCTTAGTAGGTGCTATGAGCGTTGATAATGCCCTTAGATATTTTAGGAGAGTAATAAATAAGGCTGTTATAACGGGTGGAGATAGATCGGATATTCAAATGGCAGCTTTAGAAACGCCAACTAAAGTTCTCGTGTTAACAGGTAATTTTTATCCCAGCAATGTAGTTTTGGCTAAAGCTGAAGATGCAGGTGTACCTATTGTTCTTGTAAAACAGGACACACTTACGGTGGTTGAACTTGTTGAGAGAGTTTTTGGTAGAGCTCGTATTAGAGAAGAGAAGAAGATCCAGAGGGCAACTACTATGGTAGAGGAGTTTGTAGACTTAAAAGCTATTAGTAAAGCCCTTGATTTATAATTATAAAATTAAAAATCCCCGCAGAATTTTTTGCGGGGGTTTTAGCTGTTTTAATATTTTTTAACTTTGGTATTTTTTTACTTTTGTTGGCAATTAAATTCTACTCCTATTGAATCCCCTAATTCTTTTAATTCTCTTATTATATTTTCACCTAAAGGAACTCCCAATTCTTTATTCTCTGACTCTCTTATATACTCTATTTCCCCAGGCATAAATATCTCCTTCGTACCTTCTGCTTTTGGAGAGTCTTTAATTGTTTTGATAAAATCTGTTATTTTTTGGCTAAATTCGTCTATATCTATAAAAGCTTCCAATTTAACGGCCATCATGAAAAAACCAAGATTTTGTGGCTTTTCTGGTTCTTTATAAAGTTCTCCAGTATGGGTAAGATATCCAGCTCCACTTATTACTGAACTTAAGATATCTCCTATTACAGCTAATCCATATCCCTTATGGGCTCCGAATGGTAGCAAGGCTCCCTTGAGAGCTTCGTTTGGATCATCAGTGGGTATTCCCCTTTCATCAACAGCCCAAGTAAGAGGGATTTTCTCATTGTTCAATTGAGCTAATTTTATTCTACCTCGAGATGTGACAGAAGAAGCCATATCCAGAATTACTGGATAAAATTTTCCACCTGGAAAACCAAAGGCAATAGGATTAGTACCTAGGATTGCCTTTCTACCGCCAAAGGGTGCAAGGAGAGGTGATGTATTTGTTGTAGCTAATCCAAACATATTGTTATTTATTGCCATTTCAAGATAATGAGCAACTATACCAAAGTGATTACCGTTCCTTACTGATGAAATACCAACAGAAGTATCTTTTGCTTTTTCAATTGCTTTTGACATAGCAAATTTTCCTGCTACCTGACCCATTGCTCCGTCTGCATCAATTAAAGTAGTTGTTTGAGTTTCTTTTAAAATCTTAAAGTTTGGTTTTGGATTTATACCCCCTTTTTGTATTCTTTTAACGTAAATAGGTAATCTTGAAAGACCATGTGTTTCAATTCCTCTAAGATCGGCTTTTACAAGAATTGCAGCGGTTGTTTTAGCGTCTGATTCAGGCATAGACACCTTTTTTAATACTTGTGTTGCCCATTCTACAAGTTCTTTCTGATCAAATCTGGCTTTCAAATTTTTCTCCTCCTAAGTTTGAATATAAATTTGTTTAAGTCACAACATTATATTATAATTATGTTGTCTTGTTGAATAGAAATAAAAGATGGAGAGATCTTGAATAGAAGAAAGTTTTTGTCACTTTTAGCTTTATCTAGCGTTACAATTATATCTGGCTGTGGTATTCCAAACCTTCCAAAAGATAGTTTGGTTGTTTCTTTGAGTAATGACCCAATAACTCTTAATCCTATCCTTGCATCAGACTCTGTTTCATTTTCTGTTATCGACTTTCTTTTCAATGGCATTATAAGAGTAGATGAGGATCAAAAAATTCAACCGGATTTAGCTCATCAAATTAATATTTTAAATAATGGCTTAGTATATAGGATAAAATTGAGAAAGGACGTATTTTTTCATGATGGAGTGAGGTTGACTGCTGACGATGTTGTTTTCACATATGAAAAAATTCTTGATCCAAAGACAAATACCGTAAGAAGATCTGATTTAATTGTAAATGATGTTCCAATAAAAGTTTTAAAGGTCGATGATTTTACCGTAGATTTTGTTTTGCCTGAAGTTTTTTCACCATTTATATCTAATCTTGGAACTGGTATATTACCAAAACACTTATTAGAAAACCAAGATATAAATACGTCTAATTTTAATTTTAATCCTGTTGGGACAGGTCCTTTCGTTTTAAAAAAATGGTATGTTGCTGATAAGATAATTTTAGAACCACATGAAAGATATTATCAAGGAAAACCACTTTTAAAATCTTTAATTATAAAAATCATACCTGATAGTAATTCTCAAATTTTCTCATATGAAACTGGAGAAATTGATATGGTAGATTTGAGACCAAAGGATGTGAGTTTGATAAAGGAAGACCCTAGTAGTACAGTTGTTTTTTATCCAACAAAGACATATACCTATTTAGGCTTTAATTTAAAAAATCATTTGTTTGAAGATAGGAATGTTCGAATGGCAATTGCACATTCTATTGATAAAAATTCGCTTGTAAAAGCTGTATTGATGGGATATGGAGATGTGCTTAATTATCCGACTTGTCCTCTTGACTGGTCTTATCCTGAAGGACTTTGGTATCCGGAATATAATCCAGAGAAGGCGGATGAAATTTTGGATAATGCTGGTTGGTATAGAGGTCCTGATGGGTTTAGATACAAAAATAATCAGTTATTTAGATTTAACTGTTTAATCAGACAGGGCAGTAAAGATAGGGAAATGGCAGGTGTTATAATTCAACAATACCTTGAAAAAAGAGGTTTAAAGATGGAGCTTATTAGCTTAGAGTGGAGCAGTCTTTTGGAGAGATTAACTTCTGAGAAAAAAGACTTTGATACTACTATAATGGGTTGGGGACTTGGTCTTGATCCTGATCCATACAGCATATGGTATTCAAAGGAGTATCCAAATGGTTTTAATCTAAACGGTTATAGCAATCCAGAAGTAGATAAGCTGATAATATTGGGTAGAAAAACAATTGATCAAGAAAAAAGAAAAGAAATTTATAGAAAGTTGTATGAAATTATAGTTCAAGATCAACCATATGTGTTTCTTTGGTATCCAAAGAGTATTGTGGCTTATAGAAATTGGGTTAAGGGACTTTCTAAACCAGGTCCTTCTGGGCTGATGATATATCCAGAGAGAATATATGTTGATAGAATTGAGAATTAGTGATGAGTCAAAATTTTTAGGGTTTTATAAGTTAATCTTGTTATAATAAAGTTTATTAAAGGAAATAAAAAAATAACATGACTAGGAGGATAAATGAAACTTTTAAGACTTTTTATCTTTTTGTGCTTACTTTGTGTTTCAGTTTTTGTTTCTACTTCATATGATTTTGTTTTGAATACCAACGTTCCAGCTAGAGCTGAGAGCGATCAGTTTGTTTTCTATAAGGTCTACAAAGTTTGGTTTTCAGATGGTACATTCGCAAAGATTGAAGCCAGAAGGGCGTGGATGGTAGATTGGGATTTAAGCGTGTCTGGTGTAAATATTGGAACTATTGAAGGAAATATTACAAAAGAAAAGATAGCCGAGTTTGCTAAAAAATATTTTGGTAAAGATATCATTAAGATTACAGATGGTTAGAGAGGATTTATTGGAATAAAGTTATTATTTAAATAAAAATTTATCTATTTCTTCTCTTTCCAATCCAAGCACTTTGAAACTTTGACTGTAATCAGAAAGGAGTATTTCAAGTTTCGTATTCTTTTCATCGTTAAATGATGCCGTAATTTTAGCGTAAAAGATACTTTCTTCTTCATTTATTGGACTTTTTAAAGGTAAAAGATAACTTCCCCTGTCATTTTTTGGAAAGAAGAAATTAATATTTTTTTTATTTGCAAAGTCTTGAATCATTTGGTTTTCTCTTTCACAACGTCCTGTTATTAGTAAATTATTATATTTTTCGATAAAAAGTACCCTTGAGTTTTTTAGAAGTTTACAAATTTGAGAATCTAGTTTATCTATTTCTATTAATTTTTTAATTTTATTGCCAAATTGTTTTTCTGTAAGAATACAACCTCCAGCTGGAGGTGGATATTTTTTTATGTTTAGAAGATTTGCAAGTTCTTTTTGTCTCTTTCTAGATCTGCCAGATATACCCTCAAGAAGTTCTCTTTTTATAATTCTTGATCTTTCCATACTTGTTTCAGGTAAAAGCTTGGCTGAAAGTGGTCTTAATACCAAATCTGCATAGTTTTTTGCAACTATTTTTAGGCTTCTTTTGTTTTGTGACATTGGCCTTTCTCCTACTACTTCTCCTGTAATTACAAATGATGCACCGAAATCATTCAATAATTTTATACATTCTTCGATCATTAGTTTGTGACAGTCTATACAAGGATTAGCAGCTTTTCCGAAGCCGTAACATGGATTTTTTAATATTTTGAAGAATTGTTCTGTAATATCAAAGAAAATCGGATCTTTTAAACCTGCTTCTCTGGCATATACTTTTGTATTCTCATCAATATCAAAAAATGGCGTGACAAATTTTATTGGTATAACATCAATATTTTGATCCTGGATGAGACGTCCAGCAAGAAGGGAGTCTAAGCCTCCTGAGTAAAGAAGCAGTGCTCTATACATTGAAAAGATTTTCTACTGAGAGATATCTTTCTCCCGTATCAGGAAGTATAGCGACAATTGGTTTGCTTATATTAAGTTTCAATGCCGCAGCAACGCTAGCGCCAGACGATATTCCTACGAAAAGCCCCTCCTTTTTAGCTAAATATCTGGTCATTTCGTAGGCTTCTTCATCAGAAACGCATATTATATCGTCTACCACTTTAGGGTTGTATATGCCAGGCACAAAACCTGGTGCTATTCCTTGAATTTTGTGAGGAGCAGTAATGTTACTTTTGATTGTAGGACTTGAACTTGGTTCAACACCAATTATTTTTATTTCTTTATTTATTGCTTTCATAAAATTTCCAATACCAGTAATAGTTCCAGCGCTTCCAATTGGACATACAACGCCGCCTATTTCTCCTTTCATATCCCTAAATATTTCTGGAGCTGTAGAAATGTAGTGGGCCATAGCGTTAGCAGGATTGTTAAACTGATCTATGTAAAAGGCATCGTTTGAAATTGCAAACTCTTTTGCAGCAGTTACAGAACCAGATAAACCCTTTTCTTTTGGAGTGAGAATAAGTTGGGTGCCAAATGCCTTTAAAATTTTTTTCCTTTCTTCACTCATGTGTTCTGGAAGATAAATTCTTAACTTTATTTTTTTTACTGCACAAACAAAAGCTAAACCAATTCCCGTATTTCCAGATGTAGCTTCTACAACTGTAGTTTCAGGGCCTATTTTGCCATCCTTAATTGCAGTTTCTATCATGTTTAGAGCTGCCCTATCTTTTATTGAACCCATAGGGTTTTTTGCTTCCAATTTGCCATAAATATTTTTGTTATTAAAACTATTTAATCTTATTAAAGGAGTATTACCTACATTAGCCAGTATACTCAACTTTCACACCGTCCTCTAAAGTTATAATTGGTATGGATTTATTAACCATTATAGCAGCGTTTATTATAGTAGATTTTCCAATATTTACAATAGGGTTGGTTGAGTGATGGGAGTGTCCGTGTATTGCAAGTGGGATATCAAACTCTAATATTATTTTTTCTATTTTTTCACTTCCCAATAGCTCCAAGCTTTCTTTATTTTCTCCTTCCAGGGTTTTATATGTGGGTGCATAGTGACTTACGTAGACTATCTTATCTGTTTTTTTTCTCAAATTCTCTATTATAGAACGAATTTCAATTAGTTTATTTTCATAGACTTGTTCTGCATTCTTTATATATCTTTTTTGCCACGCCGTTGGCTTAGCAAGAATGCCTCTCGTAAAGAAAATTGACCATTCAGGATTCCCTATACTAACAAAATCCATGTCTAAATATATAGGATATTTAAGTTCTTTTAGTTTCGGTTCTATGTTGAAATATTCTTCATTTCCAAAGCATGTAAAAAAGGGCACAAATTTATTAAATTTTTGTACTATTGCTGAAGCGAGACTATTAATTGCTAAACTTGCACCCTTGTATATTAGGTCTCCTGCTCCGATTATAAGATCAACATCATCATCCAAAATTTCAAGTTTTCTTTTTAGCATCCACAAATATTGGGGCGTGTGAACGTCGCTAATTGCGATAACTTTCACTTAAAATTAAACCCGTTTTAAAAGAAATTTGTATATTACGAGAAAAACCAAAAAAAACAATACAATTTTTGAAAGGATAGGAATAATGGCGCTTAAAACAAGGAGTGAAGCTATGGCAATTATCAAATTGTTTTTAGAGATTTTTGGCAACATTTTCGATGACTCTAAGGGTAAAATTTATGTCCTTTTCGGAATGAACGGTTGAGACAAACCAGGATTCAAATTGAGATGCAGGTGGATATATTCCTCCCTTTAAAAGTTCTTGAAAAAATTTTGAATAAATGTATGTATCTGACTTTAGTGCTGAATCAAGGTCTATAACCTTATCATTACAGAAAAACGGAGTGAACATGGAACCACACTGTGAAATATAAGAACTTATTGAATATTTTTTAAATATTTTTTGTATTTCTTCTGTTAGATATTTAGTGATTTTTTCAAGCCTATCATATGGTGGGTCTTCTATTAACATCTTTATTGTAGTTATTCCAGCTGTGCAGGCTATAGGATTTCCTGATAGTGTCCCAGCTTGGTAAACAGGGCCTTCGGGCGAGAGCATATCCATTATTTTGGATTTTCCGCCAAATGCTGCAAGCGGGAAACCTCCTCCGATAATTTTTCCTAATGTGGTTATATCGGGTTCTACTTTATATATTCCCTGAGCCCCTGCAAGTCCTAATCTAAATCCTGTAATTACCTCATCAAATATTAAAAGAGAGTCGTTTTCATGAGCAATTTCGCTTAGAAAGTTAAGAAAGTCATTTTCTGGTTTTACTACCCCCATGTTTCCAGCTACTGGTTCAACAATTACTGCGCAAATTTGACCCTTAAAGCGGTTGAAAATATCTTTGATGTCTTCTTTGTTGTTGAAGTTGGCAAGTATTGTATTTTTTGCTACATCCTCTAATACACCGGGTGAATTAGGCATAGAAAAGGTAAGTCCTCCCGATCCCATCTGTACAAGAAAGCTGTCAGCGTGACCGTGATAGCATCCTTTGAATTTAATTATCTTATCCTTTTTGGTATAGGATCTAGCTAATCTGATTGCACTCATTGTTGCTTCAGTACCCGATGAAACCAATCTAATTTTTTCAATAGAAGGTATACAATTTGTTATAAGTTGAGCCAATTCAACTTCAAGTTGTGTAGGAGCTCCATACGTAAAACCATTACGCAAAGATTTCTCGACTGCTTTTATAATCTTTTTATTTGCATGACCAAATATAAGCGGTCCCCAAGAACAAACATAATCTAAGTATTTATTTGAATCTTCATCGTATAGATAAGCCCTTTTCCCTTTTTTTATAAAGACAGGATCACAACCTACAGCCTTAAACGCTCTAACTGGCGAGTTAACGCCACCTGGTATATATTTTTTTGCTTTGCTGTAAAGTTCTTTTGATTTTTCTAAATTATGCAAAATTATCACCCCTTTTTGTTGGTTTCTTTTTCTGAAAAATATGCCATATGAGTTTTTTTTAGTTCTTTTATACTGTACAGTAAGATATAATCAGTTATTTTTATTTGATCTGATAGTTTTTTTGCAATTTTATCTGCTTGTGACTTATTTTTACAGTGTATCATTGTGTAGATATTATAAGGCCATTCAACAGAAGTGGCTCTTTCATAACAGTGAGTTACTTCAACGTTCTTTGCAAGAATATTCCCACATTCTTCGACTTTTGATTCTGGGATTTTCCAAGCTATCATTGGATTTGCATTTATGCCTATTTTTCTATGGCTTATCCTTGCTCCGAATCTTCTCATTAAGCCGCTCTTAAGAGATTTTTTTATCCAGGAAATTACCTCCTTTTCAGATATGTTTAGATCCTTTGATATTTCTAAAAAGGGGCGTTCTACTAAGGGGATATCCTCTTGTAGGAGTTTTATTAACTTTATATCTAAGTCGCCTATTTTTATTTTATTTTCTTTACTCATGTTAGCTTTTCCACCTTATCTTATTCTAAAAAAGTTGCTTGAAGACACCTTTGTATCGTTTCTAGCAATAGCTACTACATAGCATTCATAATCTCCACTAGTAAAAAGCTCTTTGATGTCAGGATTACTTGATAAGTCAAATTCGTTTTCATTCGAATTAAACTCTTTTGACAATATAATCTTTTTTCCTTCTTTTTCAACTTTTAGAACAATCAAATTTATCTTATCAGCATTTTCAGATTTCCATATGAATTTTAGAGAATTTTTATCAACAAATGGTCCTGGTGATAACGCTTTGCCTGGTTCAAGAATTTCAGCGCTTATTGGATTTGTAGTTGTGAAATATAAATAGTTATTTGTAGTAGAGCTTTGCATGTCGGTAACAGTCCAAAAATATGTTCTATTTGGCAACAAAACACCTTCTGGAACCTTGAGCGACGTGCCTTTTACAAAAAGCCATTCTCTAACAACTTTGGGTACAAAATTGCTATCCTTAAGATATATAGTAACCTTCAAGTATTTGTTATCACTATCATTATTCCAGATCAAGATAGGATTGAGATTGGAGATATAGTCTCCTGGGGGGCTTGGTTTTCCAGGTCCAAGCAACTCTATATTTGCAAATGCCAAACTCGTATTTAATAGTGCAAAAAATATAAAAGCAAAAAGTATAAATATTTTTTTCATATTTGCTCCCAAAAGGTTTTATTTAGGATATATTCTATAATAACATATTTAATATTTAGAGTAGAAGTAAGAAGCAAAAAAATGCACAAGCAAGGATGCTCGCGTTACTATAAGATGCTCGTGTTACTATAGGGAGTGTTGCATGGGGTTTTATTAAGAAAATAATGCTAAAATTAAGGATAAAATTATAAATTGATGGAGGTTATAAAATGCTAATCGACCCAAATAACATTAAGGTAGGTTTTATTGGTATAGGAGTTATGGGAAAGAGTATGGCTGGACATATTTTGGACGCTGGATATAAACTTTTTGTTTATAATAGAACTAAATCAAAGACAGAAGAACTTTTAAACAAAGGAGCAGTCTTTTTGCCAATTAATGAATTAGCAAAAAATTGTGATTTGATAATTACCATGGTTGGATTTCCAGAAGACGTAAGTGAAGTTTATTTTAGCGAAAACGGCCTTATAAATAATTCTAAAGAGGGTTCGATCCTCATAGATATGACCACTTCTCCTCCTTCTCTTGCAGTAAAAATTTATGATGAGTTAAAGAAAAAGGGTGTATTCTTCTTAGATGCTCCTGTTTCTGGAGGAGATATTGGTGCTAAAAACGCTACTTTATCTATTATGGTGGGAGGAGATGAAGAGATTTTTACTTCTGTACTTCCAATCTTTGGTTTGATGGGCAAGAATATCGTATATCAGGGCAAAGCTGGATCAGGTCAACACACAAAGATGTGCAATCAAATTGCAATAGCATCTAATATGATAGGTGTGGCTGAGTCTCTTTATTATGGCATCAAAGCGGGTTTAAATCCTGAAATGGTACTAAAAAGCATTAGCACGGGTGCTGCAGGAAGTTGGTCTTTGACTAATCTTGGACCAAAGATGTTAAATGAGGATTACGCACCTGGATTTTATATAAAGCACTTCATAAAAGATATGAAAATAGCTCTTGATGAATCTATTAGGATGGGGATAAATCTCCCAGGATTGAAGCTAGCACTGTCTTTGTACGAAGAGTTATCAAGAATGGGATATGAAAATAGCGGTACCCAGGCAATATTTAAGTTATATACGAAATAGAGATGTAATATACAAAACGTCCTTTTGGACGTTTTGTATATTAAAATTAGTAACTTTGATAAATCATCTTCTTTTGCTGATTTCTAGCTATTACTGAAAGTGTAAAGTTAATCAAAAAATAGGTTGAAGCTATCATACCAAATAAAACAAAAACTTGTGCTGGTTCTGCGTATTGTCCCATGATTATCATACCTCTACCCGTAAGTTCTTCTATACCTACAGCCCAAGTAAAAGAGGTATCCTTTATTGTAGTAATAAATTGAGAAATAAGTGGGGGTATCACTTTTCTTATTGCCTGCGGCAAGACAATATAAACAAGAATTTGTACATAATTAAATCCTTGCGATATAGCTGCTTCCCACTGTCCTCTATCGATTGAGTTAAGGCCGCCTCTAACTATCTCAGCTATCATTGCAGTAGTAAAGATAGTCATAGCAAGTATAGCTGCTTGAATTGGCGGGATAGGTATCATAAATCTACAAGCAAGTATAAATAATAAAAGTGGTATGTTTCTTACAGAATCAATATAAATTGAGGCAATTTGGCTAACAATAGGTTTCTTTGAAAATTTAGCTACACCAAGAATTATGCCGCAAAAGGTACTAAGCACTATAGTAAAAATTGCTATAGTGAGGGTTACCTGTAAGCCCTTTAACAAAAATATTAAAATATTAGGTTTAAAAAGTTCTCCTATCATAAGCTTAACTTAGCCCTTCTTTCAAGATAGTCAGCAAATCTAGCAAGCGGCAAACAGAGGCTTAAATACAAAAGTCCTACTACGATATATGCAGGCCCATAGTATAAATTATTGCTTGACCATGAATCAGCATGATACATCAAATCCCCCCCAGCTACCATTGCCATTACTGAAGTGTTTTTAATCAGACTAACAGCCTGGTTTGTTAAGGGGGGAAAAATTACAATCTTTGCCTGTGGCAAAATCACATATCTCATGGCTTGCCAGAAAGTAAAACCTTGAGAATATGCAGCTTCTAACTGGCCTCTATGAATAGCCTGAATTCCAGCTCTCACAACTTCTGCTATGTACGCTCCATGATAGACACCAACACCAATTACTCCAACAGCGAATACAGGTAATACTATATCGATATGTGGAAGGCCATTATAAAGAAAAAATACCTGTATCACCAAAGGAGTATTTTGGATAAATTCAACATATATTCTGTTAATTATCTTAGCACTTCTAAATTGACTGGTTGCAAGAACACCAAAAATTAAACCCAAAACAAGTGCTAGCAAAAGTGCAAGAAATGAAACTGATATCGTAGTAACAAAACCTTCTGCGAATATTCTCCAATCAGAAAAGAGCTTTTCCCATTTAAATAACGCAAATGGTCCAGAATCTAACACTACTTAAGTCCCCACTTCTCCTTTAACTTTTGAAGTGTACCATCCTTTTGCATCTCTTCAAGAGTTGAGTTTACTAATTTCAAAAGACCGTCATTACCCTTTTTCATTGCTATACCATAATTTTGCGGAGCAAACCTATCAGGAAGTATGGTAGTAGAATCATCAAGATAACCGTAGAGTATTGCACCATCTGTAGAAAATGCCTGAACTCTTCCCGATTCAAGTGCTGCCTTTATTTCTGGATAACTAGCAAACTCAAGCACATTTACCTTAATCCCCTTAGCCTTTGCCTCAGCCTCTATAGCGCCCTTTGTAGTAGCGCTTTGTGCTACACCAACTGTTTTGCCATTTAAATCAGTAAAGCTTTTTATTCCTGAATCTTTCTTTACTAGAAGAGCCACTCCATCAGTAAAATAAGGTATTGAGAAGTTGAAGCTCTTCTCTCTTTCAGGGGTAATTGTAAAAGTAGCAATAACCATATCTACTTCACCGTTGTCCAAAAGTGGTCCCCTTGTTTTCGGTGTGACAGCTATTAAATTAACTTTATCAGGGTTACCAAGAATCTTTTTTGCCATTTCATGAGCTATATCAATTTCAAAACCTTCAACCTTGCCTGTTTTTGGATCTTTGTAACCAAATTTCGGTACATCATACTTTACTCCAACGTTTAGAACACCACGATCTTTGATGGCCTTAATATCGGGTGGTATTGCCGAACTTTCCTGTGGTTTTTGAGCTTGTTGAGAGCATCCAGCAACCACAAAACCAAGAAGGAGAATAATACCTAAGAACAAAAACTTCATCCTTTCCATTGCCATACCTCCTTTAAAAATATAGAATTTTTTAATAAAAGCAAATTTTAAACCTGAATCTTATTTAGCTTTTCAAGAAATGCCTGAGTTCTCTCATGTTGAGGATTATTAAAAATTTGATCTGGAGTGCCTGTTTCTAAAATCTGACCTTCATCCATAAAAACAATTCTGTCAGCTGCCTGCTTTGCGAATCCCATTTCATGTGTTACCACAATCATTGTCATGCCTTCCTTTGCTAGAGCTACCATAATATCAAGAACCTCTTGAATCATTTCTGGGTCAAGAGCAGATGTAGGTTCATCAAAGAGTAATAAATCTGGTTTCATATTTAAAGCTCTCGCAATGG
Source organism: Thermodesulfobium sp. (assembly GCF_053498235.1). Classification (NCBI taxonomy): domain Bacteria; kingdom Pseudomonadati; phylum Thermodesulfobiota; class Thermodesulfobiia; order Thermodesulfobiales; family Thermodesulfobiaceae; genus Thermodesulfobium; species Thermodesulfobium sp. The sequence continues at coordinate 492 of NZ_JBRCUV010000029.1, read as the reverse complement.
CAACCCTTTGTTGCTGACCACCTGATAACTGAGAGGGATATTTATTATATGCGTCTTTTAATCCAACCTTCTCGAGAAGTGCAATTGCATCTTTCTTTACTTCATCTTTATCTCTCTTCTCAACTAAAATTGGCGCAAGCATTATGTTCTCAAGAGCAGTTTTGTGTGGATAAAGGTTAAAATGCTGAAAAACCATTCCAATCTTCTGTCTAACCTTGTTTAATGGCACCTTCTTAGCAGTCAGTTCAACTCCGTTTACAAAAATCCTGCCAGATGATGGTGTTTCTAGAAAGTTGATACACCTTATCAACGTGCTTTTTCCTGAACCGCTTGGCCCCATTATTACTACTCTTTCTTTGAATTGTACCTCAAGATTTATATCCTTTAAGACATGATGACTGCCAAAATACTTATTTACATTTTCCATTTTTACCATCATAAAATCTTTTTTTACCCTCCACAGAAAATATACTTTTTAACATTATACATTAA
>NZ_JBRCUV010000028.1:0-29678 GCF_053498235.1 Thermodesulfobium sp. | reverse complement strand
TTAAAAAACTTAATTTCCTTTCCAGTATCTCAACTGTTTTTTTTTGAATTTCAAGTTTTTCTTTTTCTAATTCTATTACTTCTTTGGGAGCTCCATTAAGAAAATTTGGATCCATAAGCCTTTGTTTTGAAATTTCAAGCTCCTTTAGCAACTTTTGTATATTTTTTTCAATAATTTTTCTGCTTTTTTCTAGCTCATCTTTTTCTAGGTAGATTAAGACTGTAATTAAATTGCCTCTCTCTAATGCAAAACCTCTTAGGTTTGTTGGCATTTCGTTGACAATTTGGGGATTTTTTGATCTTGTTAGGAAGCAGTATTTTTCTATTTCAGTATTAAAATTATTTTTAATATCGTCTGACATAACCAAAATAGGTTCAGTTATTATGTTAGGAGCAATCTTGTATTCGCTTCTTAATTTTCTTGTAGATTTTGTTGCTTCTATAAGAGTCGACATATTTTCAAGTTTTTCTAAATTTAATGGTAAGTTGAACTCTTTGAGGGTTTCAAAAGTTATTGATTCCTTGTTATCTGGTAACCTTCTATATAAATCTTCTGTAATGAATGGCATGAAAGGATGTAGCATGAGCAAAGATTGTTTAAATGTGAAAAAAAGTATTTTAAACGCAAGCTCTTCTTTAAAGTGGTTTTTAATCCTAAATTTTGTAAGTTCGATATACCAATCGCAAAATTCGTCCCAAATAAAATTATAAACTTCTGTAGAGGCCGCGGAGAAATTGTATTCATCAAGTTTTTTACAGAGATAATATTTAACCTCATTGGATCTAGACAGTATCCAGATGTCTTCTGGTTCCATATTTGTAATTTCTTCTTTAGTAATGTCGTAACTAACAAAATTTTCTTTATAATTTAAAACAAATCTAGCTGTATTCCAGAGTTTATTTGCAAAATTTCGTGCGCCTTTAACCTTTTCTTTAGACATTTTTATATCTTGGCCTGATGGGTTAGATAGGCTTGCTAATGAAAACCTAAGCGCGTCTGCTCCAGATTCTTCAATTATTTCCATTGGATCTATTACGTTGCCGATGGATTTGCTCATTTTTCTACCTTGAGAATCCCTTATTAGACCGTGTATTATAACGTTTTTAAACGGCTCTTTGCCTGTTAGGGCAAGGCTCATCATTATCATTCTTGCAACCCAAAAATATATTATGTCAAAACCTGTAACGAGAACGCTTGTCGGGAAGAACCTTTTCAACTCTTCAGTATCTTCTGGCCAGCCCATAGTTGAAAAAGGCCAAAGAGAGGAAGAAAACCATGTATCTAGCACATCTTCATCTTGTTTTAAATCTGTTGAATTACATTTTGGACAACTTTTTGGTTCATTTTCACTAACAATTATTTCGTTGCAATTGTTACAATACCATGCAGGAATTCTATGTCCCCACCAAATTTGTCTTGATATACACCAGTCTTTTATGTTTTCAAGCCAATCAAAGTAAACCTTTTCCCATCTTTCAGGAAAGAACTGAATAGTATCGTTCTTAACTGCTTCTATTGCTTTTTTAGCAAGAGGAGTGCTTTTTACAAACCATTGTTCAGATATATAGGGTTCTACCACCGTTTTACATCTGTAACAGTGTCCCACTGCGTGATGAAGGTCTTCTACTTTTTCAAGTGCTCCGCTTTCTTCTAAAATTTCAATGGATTTTCTTCTTGCAACATCACGGTCTAAACCCTTTAACTCCCCTGCAAGTTCGGTCATTTTGCCATCTAAGTCAATAGCAATTAGTATTTCAAGATTGTGATCCTTTCCTATTTCAAAGTCTATAGGATCGTGACCAGGGGTAATCTTTAAAGCACCAGTACCGAAATCAGTTTCAACCCTTTCATCAGAGATGATTTCGACTGTCCTCTGTGTCATAGGGACAATCACTTTCTTGCCTATTACTGAGCTATATCTTTTGTCCTTTGGATTTACAGCAACTGCTGTATCGGCAAAGATAGTTTCAGGTCTTGTTGTGGCTATTGTGATGAAATGGTCAGGATTTTCTAAGAATTTATACTTTACAAAATATAATTTATCCTCTCTTTCTTCATGTTCAACTTCCAGGTCAGCTAAAGCTGTAGAACATCTTGGGCACCAATTTATTATTCTTTTGCCTTTGTATATAAGGCCCATATTGTAAAGGGTAACAAAAGCTTTTTTTACTGCTCTTGAGAGCACTTCGTCCATTGTGAATCTCTCTCTATCCCAATCACAAGATGCGCCCAATGATTTCAGCTGGTTTATGATTTTTTGTCCATATTGCTCCTTCCATTCCCACACCTTTTCAATAAATTTGTCTCTTCCAAGTTGATGTCGGGTTATACCTTCTTTTTGTAACATTTTTTCAACTACATTTTGAGTAGCTATGCCTGCATGATCTGTTCCAGGTAACCATAATACCTCGTATCCCATTAACCTCTTGTATCTGCAAATTATGTCCTGTAACGTGTCATCAAGTGCATGACCTAGGTGTAGAGAGCCTGTAACATTTGGTGGCGGTATAACCATAGAAAATGTCTTTTTATCTGAGTTAACGTTAGAATGATAAATATGATTTTCGAGCCAAAAATTTAATATTTTTCGCTCTGTATTATTGTGCTGGTATGTTTTGTCCATAAAGTTCTTTACTCCTTCTTTTCTTTATTTAATTTCTCTTAATTTTAAATAATTTACATTAGTTTGTAAAATTTTAAAAGTTTTGTATGTGAATATTTAAATTCCATCATAAAATTGAGGGGTTAGTTTTTATAAGTTTTTATAATAAGCTTTATTTATTAATATATAAGTAAAACTACGTTATTAACAAATTTTATAAATATTTTAAGTTATTTATAACGAACTAATGGCTTCAGGTAAAACTATTTTAATAATATCCATATTCATTTAAGGAAAATAGAATAATTATATTTTTATTTTTAATTGTTTAAAATACAATTGACACTAGTATATCAGTAGTTTAAACTTAATTTAGGACGGTTTTTACAAAATCTCAAGGAGGGATGAGTATGAGTGCTAGCGGGGAAGACGCTCTTAAAATTGGTGTCTACGTATGTCACTGTGGTGAGAACATTGCAGGTGCAGTAGATGTCGAAGCGGTCAGGAAATTTGCTGAATCTTTGCCAAACGTTTCAATTGCAAGAGACTACATGTTTATGTGTTCTGATCCAGGGCAAGAGTTAATTAAAGAAGACATCAAAAATGGGGTGGTAAACAGAGTTGTTGTAGCTGCATGTACGCCAAGAACTCACGAGCCAATTTTTAGGAAAGCTGTAGCTGATGCGGGGTTGAACAAGTATTTCTTTGAAATGGCCAACATTAGAGATCAAGACAGCTGGGCGCACTGGCATGATAAAGCCGGTGCTACTGAGAAGGCGAAGAAATTGGTTGCAAGTGCTGTAGCCAAGGTGAGATTGGCTGAACCTTTACAGGATTCTTACGTGGATGTTACGAAGGCTACCCTTGTTATTGGGGCAGGTGTTTCAGGAATTTTTGCTGCTCTTGATATTGCCAATATGGGCTATAAGGTCTATTTGCTTGATAGAGAGCCTTCAATCGGGGGCAATATGGCAAAACTTGATAAAACTTTTCCAACAAATGATTGTTCAGCTTGTATTTTAACTCCAATAATGGTTTCTGCTGGAACGCATCCGAATATTGAACTCCTAACATATTCAGAGGTAGAATCAATAGACGGGTCTATAGGGAATTTCAAAGTTTTGGTGCGCAAGAAACAGACATATATTGATTGGGATAAATGTACTGGTTGCGGTGCATGTGTAGAGGCATGCCCGGGTAAGGTAGACAATGAATTTAATGAAAATATGGATAAGAGGAAAGCTGTATATATTCAGTTTCCTCAAGCAGTACCGAAAAAGGCGGTTGTAGATATTGAGCACTGCTTAAATTGTGCAGGTAGGACTATTGGAACTCAACCAAAACTTCATCCTAAGACTGGAGAGCCAATTTTATCTCCATGTGAAAAGGCATGTCCGACAGGTGCATGCGACAGATCTCTTCCATGGGATCCTAAAGGTCAACTAATTGAAATTAAAGTGGGCACAATAATTGCAGCAACTGGATTTAAAGCAATGGACAAGACTCCATTCAAAGAATATTCTCCTCAATCTCCAAATGTGCTTACTTCACTGCAGTTTGAGAGAATACTCTCGGCTACTGGACCGACTGAAGGCGAATTGCTTAGACCATCAGATAATCAACATCCAAAGACTGTTGCTTTTATTTCTTGTGTAGGTAGCAGAGATAAGAATTATCACCGTTACTGTTCAAAGGTTTGTTGTATGTATATGTTGAAAGAAGCCAGGTTGATTAAAGAGAAATATCCGGATTTGAACGTATATATATTCTTTATAGACGTACGTACTGCAGGTAAGGATTTTGAAGAGTATTATACTTATTGCAGAGAATTAGGTATCAGAGTAATAAGAGGTCGTGTGGGAGGGGTAGATGAGTTGCCGGGCGATCGTCTACGCGTACGAGCATACGATGTTGATATGGGAGCACCAGTAGAGTTAGAGTCTGATATGGTTATTCTTGCAACTGCTATAGAACCTCCACCTGGAATTGAAGAACTTGGAAGAAAACTTGGAATACAATGTGGTGGGGAAGGATTTTTGAAAGAGTTGCATACAAAACTTTATCCAGTTGAAACCTCAGTAAAGGGAATTTATATTGCTGGTTGTGCTCAAGGTCCAAAAGATATTCCAGAAAGCGTTTCGCAAGCAAGAGCTGCGGCAGCTGCGGCAGCTGTGCCCTTGACCGCAGGCAGGGTTGTAGTTGAACCTCTTATTTCTGAGGTTAATGCTGATAAGTGCAGTGGTTGTGGTATATGTTTGCCACTTTGTCCATATTCTGCAATTAGTTGGAAGGAATATGGTGAAAAGAAGAGAGCTCATATAGATCCTGCGCTTTGTACTGGATGTGGAGTATGTGCTTCTGCATGTCCATCAAGAGCAATAACTTTGCATGGTTTTACAACAGAACAAATTGAGTCGCAAATAGAGGCCCTTACTTTTTAAAAGATGAGGAGGTGAACGGTAATGGCAGTAACTGAGATCCCTAAAATAACAGACAACGTTGAAGCTTTAGTCGCAGAAATTGATCCTGATAAGTGTAGTGGGTGTGGTGTTTGCCTGCCATTATGTTCTTACTCTGCAATTTGTTGGTTTGAATACAAGGGCAAAAAGAGGGCACACATAGACCCTGCGCTTTGTAAAGGATGTGGGGTCTGCGTAGCTGCATGTCCTTCAAGAGCAATAAATTTAGAGGGTTTTACTACTGAAGAAATTGAATCTCAAATAGAGAATTTGACTTTTTAAGGAGGTGAACGTTAGTGGCTGAAGTAGAAGTTCTTAATATTTCAGAAGGTGAAGTAGGTTTTTCTGATGAAATAATTAAACTTGGAGCAGAGGAATTATTGGATTGTATCCAGTGTGCAAAATGTGCCGCTGCGTGTCCAATGGTTCTTGCTGGTTTTGAATTTTTTAATAAGCGTATTATCCAATCGATATTGATTGGTCAAAAAGAAATATTACTTGATGACAACTCTATTTGGGCGTGTCAGGCATGTAATAGATGTACTGAAGTTTGCCCGAGAAAAGTAGAGCCATTTGCCGTGGTAATGGCAATGAGACGTTCTGCAATTAGAGAATTTTCGTTGCCAACCCTAGCGATAGAGGGTCTTAAGTCGCTGTACGATGTAGGCCACGCTGTATATTTTGCCAACGCTGGAGAAAATAGAAAGAAAGTTGGTTTGCCGGAGAAACCTCCTACAACGGCAAATAATCCGCAAGCTTTGAAGGAATTAAGAATTCTAATGAACAAGTCAGTCTTGTCTTCGTTGGGAATAATCCCAATGGATGCGGGCTTATCTGATGTCACTTGTTGTGAGGTGTAGCCGATGAAGGTAGGATTTTTTGTAGGTTGTAATACTGCATTTAATAGACCAGATTTAGAAAAAGCTTTTCGTTTTGTGATGAATGCATTAGGGGTTGAAATCGATGATCTAGATGGTCAGTCGTGTTGCCCAAGTTGGGGCACAATGCCTTCTGTTGACGAAGCTGGTTGGTATGCTTTAGGTGCACGTAACTTTATAATATCTGAGGAAAAGAACGTTGATATGGTTACGGTTTGTGGTAGTTGCTATGGGAGTTTGTCTGAGACCAAATATAATCTGGACAAAAGGGCTGAACTTAGGGAAAAGGTTAATGAGATGCTCAAGGCTATTGGTAAGGAATACAAAGGCTCAACCAAAATTAGGCTTGCTACAAACTTTTTCTATAACGAGATAGGTATTGAAAAAATTAAAAATGCTTTGAAGTATACATTGGAGGGCGTTACCATTGGCGTTCAGCCAGGTTGTCACTCTTTGTGGCCAAGCGAAGTGTATTCAGAGGGAGAAAAAGACCCTTTTCACCCTGTTATGCTTAGGGAACTTTGTGAGGCATTGGGTGCCTCTGCTCCTTATTATAGCCGTATATTAGACTGTTGTGGTATGGGTGGGATGCGTTCCACAAACGTTGAGGCATCCTATAAGCTGGTAAAAACAAAGCTTGATTCTATGAAGGAAGAAATAAAAGCAGATCTATTGGTAACAGGTTGTAGTTCTTGTTTGATTCAGTTTGATACGGCTCAAGCTCCCATGAGAAAGGATAAAAAGATTGATTACGAAATACCTTCTATTCATTATGTCCAACTATTAGCTCTTTGTCTGGGGGCAGATCCACAGCAAGTCGTTGGACTCAGTACGACGGATCTGAGTGGGATACTAGGAAAGTTGAAGAAGATAAATTAGTATTATGGAGGTTCAATAAATTATGAGCGAATGGACACCTAACTTGATTGTTTTTGCTTGTAACTGGTGTACTTATCAGGGGGCGGATCTTGCAGGTAGTTTGCGTTATGATTACCCGTCTAACGTTAAGATAATACGTGTTCCTTGTAGTGGTAGGGTAGAACCTGAATTTGTAGTAGAAGCCTTTAAAAAAGGTGCTGATGGGGTATTTATTGGAGGGTGTCACCCTGGAGATTGCCACTATAAAGAGGGAAATTATAAAGCTATAAGAAGATTTGATCTCTTAAAGCGTATTCTCATTGATATGGGGATAGAAAAAGAAAGATTCCAATTGGAATGGATTTCAGGTTCTGAAGGTAAGAGGTTTGCAGAAGCTATGACTGCTTTTGAGAAAAATGTGAGAGAATTAGGACCCTGTAAGGTAAAGGAGGGAGTGTAATGGCAGATAAAAAGCTTAGATTAGCAGTTTTAATGGCTGGAGCCTGTGGCGGCTGTGATATGGCTATTGTTGATATCTCAGAAACTCTTGTAGATGTGCTACCCTCTTTAGAAGTAGTTTTCTGGGCGCCAACTGTTGCGGATGTGAAATATAAAGATTTAGAAGCAATGCCAGATAAGTCAGTTGACGTGGGTTTGATTTCGGGCATGATTAGATTGAGTGAACATGAGCACATGTCTAAAGTTATGAGGGCAAAATGTAATGTAGTTGTTGCTTACGGAGCATGTGCTTCAATGGGTGGGATTCCTGGTATGGCAAACATGCACACGAAAGAAGATATATTCCAGACAGCTTATTTTGATACCTTTAGCACAGATAATCCGGACGGGATAACGCCTCAACCAAGTTATCTTATGGATGGGAAATATGATTTGACGTTGCCTGAGTTCTACCCTTATGTAAGACCGATACAATCTGTAATTGATGTTGATTACTTTATAGGGGGGTGTCCACCACATCATTCTGTAGTTTTAAATGCCCTTGTAGCAATTCTAAAGGGTGAGTTGCCTCCTAAAGGTTCCTGGATAACGAATGGTAAAGCTGTATGTGACGTTTGTCCGAGAAATCCAAGAAATACTGATGAGAAGAGAGAAATAGTAAAGGAAGTTAGGAGAACAATAGACGGTGACCCAGATGAGAATAAATGCCTGCTTCAGCAAGGTTATATGTGTTTAGGACCTATTACTCAAGGGGATTGTGGGGCTCTTTGTACTAAAGTTAATATTCCTTGTGCAGGTTGCGGTGGTCCAATTCCAGGGGTAAAAGACTTTGGATTGAGAGCGATAAGCGCTATAGCTTCTATACTTGATAATGAAGAATTGGTAAATCAAATACCTAGTCCTGTAAAATTATTCTATCGATATTCGCTTCCCTCATCTTTGTTAGGTAAAAAAGTGAAAAAGGTCTAAATATGATATTTCAAATTACTATTAGTAATGATGAAATTTATCCCATAGTTCTCTTGAAAAATAAAGCAGAAACTTACATTTCTGTACAGAAGGGGGGAGAATAGTGGACTTTTCAAAAATATTGAACCTTTTCCATGGTGGACAGAAAAGTAAAGAAGGAGTGAGAAATGATATGGCTTTAACAAAAATTGAAATTAATCCTATGACTCGTCTGGAGGGTCACGGCAAAATTAGTATTTTCTTGGACGAGAAGGGAAATGTTGATAATGCTTTCTTTCAAGTAGTGGAGCTTAGGGGATATGAGCGTTTCGTGCAGGGGATGCCCATAGAAGAAGTTCCGAGAACTGTTTCAACTATTTGTGGAGTATGTCGTGCAGTACACTTTACAGCTTCTATGAAGGCATCTGATGGTGTTTACAATGTAGAGCCTACTCCTACAGCTCGTAAAATAAGAGAGATATTCTTTAATGCACACTATGTGGAGGATCACGCTGCAATACTATATGCTCTTGGTTTTCCTGACTTTGTAGTTGGACCAACGGCTAATCCTGCCGAGAGAAATCTTATAGGTTTGATAAATGCTGTTGGTGCTGAAACAGGGAAGTTAGTTTTAAAGAAAAGGTTTGCAGCAGTTAAAATCCTAGAGATGTTGGGTGGTAAACCTATTCATCCTGTAGCCGCTCTTCCAGGCGGATGGTCAAAGAGGGTAACTCAAGATGAAAGAAAAGAGATAATGGCTCTTGCTGAAGAGATGGTAGAACTAGGTCAGTTAACTCTAAAGATCTTTGAGGATGTGGTACTTAAAAATCCTGAATATGTAAAGCTGGTTACAGGAGATGTATACAAAGTTGTTACTAATTATTTGGGTTCTGTAGATGAAAATGATAAGGTTGCCTTTTATGATGGAACGCAGAAATTTATAGATACAAATGGCAAAGAAATAGCTAGATTTAAAGGAAAAGAGTATTTAAATTACATCGCTGAAAGAGTTCTTCCGTGGAGCTATCTTAAGATGCCATATATGAAGCAAAAAGGATGGAAAGGAGTAGTTGATGGTCCTGACACGAGTTTATATAGTGTTGGCCCGCTTCCGAGATTAAACGTAGCAAGTGGAATGCCAACACCCCTTGCTCAGGAAGCTTATGAAAAGATGTACAACGTTTTTGGGCACAAACCTGTCCATAATATTTTAGCTTATCACTGGGCAAGAGCTATTGAATTACTTTGTGCTGCTGAAAACATTCGAGAATTAGCAAAGGATGAGTCTTTATGTAATCCTGATGTGAGATCAAAACTAGGTCCTGCATCTGAGGGAGTAGGAATAGTAGAAGCTCCAAGAGGGACTCTGATACATCACTATGTAACTGATGAAAAAGGTATTGTAGAAAAGGCCAACCTTATTGTGGCAACAACGCATAATAAAGGACCAATAAACGTTGCTGTAAAGCGTGCAGCACAAAACTTTATTAAAGATGGTGTAGTAAATGAAGGATTGCTCAATATGGTTGAGTTAGCTTACAGGCCATACGATCTTTGCCTAGCATGCGCTACCCATGCGCTTCCTGGTCGCGATCCCTTGCAGATAGACATTTATGATTGTGACGGCAAACTATATAAGACATTGAAGAATTTTTAAAAAAATATTAATAGGCAGGTAATAATTTGGATTTTGATAGAAGAAGTATCGAGAGGAAGGGTAAAACAGTAGTTTTAGGTATTGGTAACCCAATTCTTGCAGATGACTCGGTTGGTATTAAAGTAGCTAAAATGCTGGAGGGTTTTGTTGATACCTATGTATTAATGACTACTGATTTTGATGTATTGGATGTCCTTTTTGGTTATGAAAGGGCAATAATTGTAGACGGCATCCGTTCTGGTGATCCTCCTGGTACCATAAAGGAGTTGACTCCCGAGAATCTACCTAATGTTCTTACATACTCTGGATCACATAACATATCCTTGTTTGCTACGTTAAAAATTGGTATTGAGATTTTGGGTGATGATATGCCTAAAGACATAAGAATTTTTACAATCGAGTTACTTGATGTGAATACCTTTAGCACTGATTGTACCCCTATGGTGCAAAAAGCTATTGGAGAGGTGGTAGAAAGAATAAAAATGTTAGTTACCGCTTCAGGGAAGTTAAGATCTTTTAAGATCTAAGTAAATTTTCAGTTTTTTAGAATTCTAAGGTACTATGCCGAAATTTTATAAAGCATAGTACCTTTTTTATTATTTTTTAAATAGATTAGACTGAATTTTCTGTAAATATTTAAAAATAGCTGTTTCTTGAATATAATATAAAAGTTATGTGATAAAATAAACAATCTGGAGTTACTATCTTTAGTTAAAGGAGGCTACATTGAAGCAATTTATGATTTATTTTGCATGGTTTTCCTTAATATGTTTTTTTATGGGATCCTTTTTGAAATTACTTAAAATCAACAGTATGCCCTTACATCTTAGAGCTGAGCTGTATCCTGTGGCTCACGATCCAAAACATAGCTACGGAGGAAGCTATATGGAGGAAGCAAACTATGTAGAGGAGGTAAAAAGCGGGTTAAAGCATATATGGATTAACGATGTTATTGAAATTCTTAAAGAGGTTCTTTTTCTGGCTAGAGTGAGGGAATATAACATTTACGGTCTTTGGTTGCCGTCTTTGTTTTTACACTGGGGACTATATTTTCTTTTTGGGTGGATTTTCTTATCAGTTTTTTCAGTTTTTTGGCCATTTTATTTTTTAATACAACTATCGAGTATTTTTGGAATTGTAGCTGGAATATTTGGAGTGTTGGGTTCTTTTATTTTGATTTTAAAAAGATTATTTTTACAAGAGTTGAGAATTTATACGACTCCTTTGGACTTTTTTAACCTTTTTTTACTCCTTTTTATGTTTTTAGCAACCCTATCAACTTTTTTGTTTAATGCAAATCACGATATTTTAAAGTATCTTGGTTCGGTGATATCTTTTAGACCCGTAAATGTATCTAATTTTGTTCTTGTTCAATTTTTCTTATTTCAACTTTTCTTATTCTACTTTCCATTTTCAAAATTTATGCATGCACCAATTAAGTATTGGACATGGCATGCTATTATGTGGGATGATGCGCTCACCATGAAGGGGAACAAACAGGATTTAACTCTTCAAGAACAACTAAAATATAAACAGTATTGGGCGGCTCCACACGCTATACCTGGCGTCTCATGGGCTGAAGTTGCAACAAATCTAAAAGTAGAGGAAAGGGGAAATAATAATGGCAATAAAAAGACCACCCTTTAACGATATTTCAAAAGATCTTAAAGAACCTATGGCTCCTATTGAAATGGAAGACTTGATAGACATACTGGGCATAGATAAAAGCGAAGAAACGCCTTTAGAGCCAACAAGCGATAGCATAAAAAATACATACGATTGGTATTTGGATGGGCACGTTGCGCTTAGCAATCTATATCCTCCAAAATCAAAAGAAGAAGAAAATGAAATTGTAAAAAAATTCCTAAGTGGGTTTGAGAAACTGCTAGACCCAAAAAATAACTGGACTATGCTTCAAATTTTGAAGACGGGTTTAGATTATTGTGTTAGATGTCAAACTTGTTCTGAGGCCTGTCATGTTTTTATAGCAAGCGGTAGACAGGAGATTTATAGGCCTACTTATAGAATAGAAATTTTAAGAAGGATATATAAGAAATATTTCACGCCAGAGGGAAAGCTTTTAGGTTCTTTTGTGGGCGCTGATGTAGATCTTAATTGGAAAACTATCTATAGATTGGCTGAGTTAGCTCACAGGTGCAATCTATGTAGGAGATGTGCTCAAAGGTGCCCTGTTGGAATAGATAATGGATATCTTGCAAGAGAGATTAGGGTTCTTTTAAGCCAGGAGTTGGGTATTTCTCCTGCTGAAATATTAGAGAAAGGTTCTCGTTTGCAATTGACAGTGGGTTCATCTACTGGACTTTCTCCAATGGCGCTAAAAGACTATTTAGAATTTATTGAGGAAGATACGTATGAAAAAACTGGAATAAAGATTAAGTTTCCAATAAATAAAAAGGGTGCTGATATACTGCTGATTCATAATGCTGGTGAATATGTTTCCTGGTATGAGAATCCTGCTGCATTCGCGATATTGTTTGATGCGGCTGGCATAAACTGGACTATATCTGATGAGCCTGTTGGATATGACAATATAAACTATGGTCTTTGGAACGACGATATTGAGGCTGCAAGGGTAGTTTTGAGACAGGCAAAGATTGGCAAGGACCTTGGAGTTAAAAGAATTGTTATTGGCGAATGTGGACATTCTACAAAGGCATTTTGTGTTATCGGAGATAGAATCTTAACTGGAGATCTTTCTAGTTCAGAAATTTCAAGAGAGTCTTGCTTGCCTTTGTTCTGGGAAATTTATAAAAGCGGGGCGATAAAATTCGATCCCTCAAAGAATAACTTTCCCGTGACCCTTCATGATCCGTGTAATATTGTAAGGAATATGGGAATAGTTATGCCACAAAGAAATGTGCTTAACGCTATTGCTCCAAGGTGGAGGGAGATGCATCCACATGGTGTTTATAACTATTGTTGTGGTGGAGGGTCAGGTTTTGCTATTATGCAGGGTTTAAACTTCCCGCAGTGGAGAAATAAGGTATCTTCTAGAATGAAACTTAATCAAATTTTGAATGCTTTTAAAGATGAGTTGAATCCGAGTATACCAAAGTATGTATGTGCACCATGTTCAAATTGTAAGGGAACCATTAGAGACCTTTTTGTGCACTATAAGTGTAAGGATAAATTTAATCTTACATACGGTGGTCTTGTTGAATTGATGGTTAATGCTATGGTTGATCTTAAAAAACCTTATATAACGTGGGAAGAATATTAATCCAAAATTTTATTCGGAGGGTGTAGTGTTAACTACACTCTCTAATTTTTCTTTTATAAATTCTATACCTACTCTTCTTAGAAATTTGTAGAATCTTTCTTTTTCTTTCGCATATGTTATATAGACAAAAAACAATTTTTTTAATTCCTCTATCACCTGATCTTCATTTAAATCTGTTGAAATCATTTCACCTATGCCACCATTTCTCCCAGCGAAGCCGCCAATAGTTATGGTGTATCCTGTGGGGTATCCCATTATGCCAATATCTCTAACTAAAGGCTCGCTGCATCCGTTGGGACAACCACTAATAGATATCTTTACCTTTGCAGGAGTAATTATTCCATAAAAATTTTTGTTTATCTTCTTTGAAAGATTTCTTGCATCCTGTCTCGACATAGGACAGTATGGCTTTGAAAGACAAATTTGAGCATAGAAGACTTTGCTCTCCATATGCGGCAGATCCAAAAATCCTACTTCTTTTAGTTTCTCTTTTGCCATATCGTCTACTTTTGGAATAGTGACTGAAGAGTTTCCTGACAATATTATCTCGTATCCTTTTCTGGAAAGGTCTAAAAGTAGTTTGAGTTGAGATTGATTTAGTATCCCATCTGGAACATAAAAACTTTTTGGAAATTTATTTAAAAGCTCTGGATTCATTCATTCTCTCTCCCTTATTCAAATGAATTTAAAAAAGCACATTATTATTTTAAATCAAATACAATTTTTATAAATTGATCTAAATCAAAGTATTGATAGTAAGCCAAACATCCTGTTTGATGCCTGTGAAAGCAAAAAAGTATTTCGCGAGCAAGATGCTCGCGATACTTTGAAGAACGTCCACGAGCAAGATGCTCGTGTTACTATAAGATGCTCGCGATACTATAAATTTATGATATAATAATTAAAAAATTTGTGGGGTGGTTTTTTGAGAACATTTAAAGTCAAAGATAAGGAATATAAAGTCGATGTGGAAGGAAACTTATTAGACTATACTTCTTGGACAAGGGATTTTGCTGAAGCTGTTGCAAATGAAAATAAAATTATGCTTTCAGATGTTCATTGGAAGATTATTGATTATGTAAGAAGATATTACGAAGTTGATAAAGTTATGCCGCCAAAAAAGCAGATAGAGAGAGAATTCAAATTAAGTGAAAAAGATATGATAGAACTTTTTCCGATGAAATATAAAGATGGCTATCTCTATCTACTGAGTAAACTAGCTGGATTACCGGTGCCGACAGGTGATATTTGATCCATTATTTGCTCAAGTTTTTGATGAGGCTTTGAGGCTAGAGGCAAGCGATATCCAGCTTAAGAACGAATCTCATCCTATATTTAGAATTCACGGCAAACTGGAGAAAATTTCTTATTTGCCTTATTTTAAAGATGAAGAATTAAGAAAAATAATATTCCAACTCTTGACTCCAGAGCAGCAAAAGAGAGTGTTTGTAGAACTTGGTCTTGATTTTGGTTTTACGTATGAAAACAAGTCTAGATGTCGTGCAAATGTTTATTTTAATAGAGGTACGATAGGAATAGCACTGAGAATTTTGCCCATGAACCCTTATTCATGGGAAGAACTCTCTTTGCCAGACGTAATAGAAAAAATTAGAAACTTGAGGCAGGGTTTGGTTCTTGTCACAGGGCCAACGGGTTCTGGAAAATCTACTACAATGGCTGCTATGATTGACGATTTTAATACCTTGAAAAGTTTAAATATCGTGACTGTTGAGGATCCAATAGAATACGTCTTTACTGATAAAAAATCTAATATTATTCAAAGAGAAGTCGGTTTGGATGTTAGGAGTTTTCCTGAGGCGCTGAGATATGCCTTACGTGAAGATCCGGATCTTATTTTTATCGGTGAGATGAGAGATCAAGAAACAATTAATTCTGCATTTTTAGCTGCCGAAACAGGACATCTGGTTTTGTCCACACTTCACACAAATAATTCTTATTCTACTGTGGATAGAATAGTTAATACCTTCCCTGCAGATCAGCAACACTTTGTTAGATTGAGACTTTCTGAAACTCTTAAGGTGGTAATATCTCAAACCTTATTGCCTGCTGCTGATAGAAAGGGCAGAGTGGTAGCCTGTGAAGTGATGGTTGTAACCCCACATATTAAAGATCTGATTGCAGAGGCAAGATTAGATGATATGTATTCAGATATAAAAAACGGGCAATTTAACTCTATGAGTACGCTTAATCAATCTCTCTTCAAACTTTTTCAAGAAGGAAAGATTGACAGAAATACTGCGCTTAGCGCCTCTTACAGGCCAAGCGAACTTGAGCAAATGCTAAAAGGGGTTTATAACAGCGCTGACGCATTTGAAGAAATTACTAAATCCCAAAGGGGAGGGGGAATAGTTTGATTCAGTCCCCCTTATGCTCTTGCAATTTTGTTCGACTTTATACAGCTGGTGCAGACGTAAACGCTCTTTATGCTTCCTTCAAGATTTACTTTTATCTTTTGAAGGTTTGGCAAAAAACGACGGCGTGTTTTTCTGTTTGAATGGCTCACATTGTTCCCTGTTGAAGGTCCCTTGCCACAAATTGCACAAAACTTTGACATTGTTTCCTCCTCCTTTGTATTTAAACAAAACATGTATAATATTAACAAATAAAATGAAATTTGAAAAGGTGGCGAATGGTATTGATAAATAAAGTTATGGAATTTGCAAAAGAAAAGCTTGGGAATTCCTACAGGTTTCGTCATACTTTGGCTGTAGCTGAAGAAGCGAAAGATATCGCGTCCTTTATGAAAGTTGATACAGAGAGAATATATATAGCTGCCTTAATGCACGATACTGCAAGGGGTTTAGATTCTGAAGATATGCATAATGAAGCTAAAAAATATAAAATTAACATTTCTACCTTAGAAGAGAAAAGACCTATTTTGTTGCATGGTTTAGTTGCAGCAAATTGGCTTATAGATAAGCTAAATATAGTTGATTGGGAAATATACGAGGCAATTTGTCTTCACACGACAGGCGCTCCAAATATGGGAAAAATGGCTGCAGCACTTTTTATGGCAGATAAGCTTGCAATCACAGAGGGTTCTCATATAGATGAAAGCTTGCTAAACGCCAGAAAACTTTTGCCTAATGAGATTGAGAGGGCTTTTTTATGGTGTTTTGCTTATAGTTTTCAATATCTAATAAATAACAATCAAGAGCTTCATCCTGTATCAATTGAAGCTTGGAATTATTACTGCAAAAAAGAAAATTTGGAGGTATTGTTTGGAAAAAGATAAGTCTAAACTATTTGCGCTTGAAATTGCAAATTTTATCAAAGAGAAACATGGTGAAGATATTACGCTTCTTTCTATTGGGGAGAAATCTATAATATGTGATTATTTTATAATCACTTCTGGAAATTCACCTATACATGTTAAGGCTATTGCAGATAATGTAATAGAAAAGTGTAAAGAGCTCGGTAAAAATGTTTTTAGAATTTCTGGATATGATGAAGGATTGTGGGTCATAATCGATCTTTTAGATGTAGTAATACACATCTTTTCACCGATGGAAAGAGATTATTACAACTTAGAAGGGTTTTGGAAGGGTGTTAGCGTAGAAAAGATTAACTAAAAAATAAATAATTCACTGAATCTTAAATTTAGTGCGCCTTGTGGTGCTTACTTTCAGGCGCACTTCTTGTTGTAAAAATGTATTTTAGTTAATCATCTTTAAATACTGCACCTGTGCTAGCTGATGTTACTAATTTAGCATATCTTGCAAGATAACCAGACCTTACCTTGGCTGGTTTTGGTGACCAATTTTTTCTCCTAGTTTCAAGAGTTTGAGAATCTATCTTTAGTTCAATCTTTTTATCTGGTATATTTATTTCTATTAAATCGCCTTCTTCTACTAGGCCAATTGGACCACCTTCTGCAGCTTCAGGTGAAATGTGACCAATTACTGCACCGCGGGAGCCTCCTGAAAATCTACCATCTGTAATCAAAGCTACTTCTTTGTCCAATCCCATTCCTGCAACAGCTGATGTAGGGCTTAGCATTTCTCTCATACCCGGTCCTCCCTTAGGACCTTCATATCTGATTACTATTATATCCTTTGGTTTTATTTTATTTTCTAATATAGCTTTCATTGCTTCTTCTTCAGAATCGAATACCCTAGCAGGGCCAATATGTACTAGCATTTCTTTATCTACAGCTGATTGCTTTACTACTGCTCCATCAGGAGCAAGATTACCTCTTAATATAGCTATTCCTCCGCTTTGAGAATATGGCTCTTCAATAGATTTAATTACATCCCTTCTTTTGACTGTCTTGTTTTGTATAATTTCTCCAATTGTTTTGCCTGAAACTGTGAGATTATTTAAGTTAATGAGGTTCTTTTTTGAAAGTTCGTTCATTACAGCACTTATTCCACCAGCTTCATTTAAATCTTGGATGTGATGTTTTCCAGCTGGACTAATCTTACAAAGATTTGGAGTTCTTGTTGATATAAGGTCAAAAATTTCTAGGGGAAGCTTTATGCCTGCCTCGTGAGCAATGGCTGGGAGATGAAGCACTGTATTAGTAGAACCTCCAACTGCCATATCAACTGCAATTGCATTTTCAAAAGCTTGAGGCGTAAGTATATCTCTTGGACATATGTTTTTGTTTACTAACTCTACCGCTTTCATGCCAGCATAAGTTGCCAGTCTTTTTCTTTCACCCTCGAACGCAGCAGGTATTGTTCCATTACCTGGAAGTGCCATCCCTAATGCCTCTGAAAGACAGTTCATGGTATTTGCAGTAAACATTCCTGAGCATGAGCCACATCCTGGGCATGCACACATCTCAAGCTCTTCAAGTGTGGCATCATCATACTCACCACGAGTTTTGTGACCTACGCCTTCAAATACTGTAATTAAGTCCACGTCAGTTTGGTGAAATCTACCTGCGAGCATTGGCCCTCCTGAAACTATGATTGAAGGTATATTTAACCTTGCAGCAGCCATTAGCATTCCTGGAACGATTTTATCGCAATTTGTAAGCAAAACAAGACCATCAAACATATGCGCTTGAGCCATCGTTTCTATAGAGTCAGCTATCAATTCTCTTGATGCGAGGGGATATTTCATGCCTTCATGACCCATAGCAATCCCGTCACAAATTCCTATTACCGGAAATTCAACTGGTACGCCGCCAGCTTGATTGACCCCCTTTTTTATATAGTCTACTAAAGTTCTTAGATGGATATGACCGGGAATTATTTCGTTAAAAGCATTTACAACTCCGATTAGTGGTTTTGACATATCCTCCTTTGTGTAACCCATTGCGTAAAAAAGAGATCTATGCGGCGCTCTTTCAAGTCCTTTTGTGACCATATCGCTTCTTCTTGACATATTCTTTCTCCTTTCGCATTTTTTGGATGAGGTTAAATAAAAATATTTTTATAAGATAGATAGCTAAAATTAATAAAAAATGTCTTTTACAAAATTATAAATTTAACAAAAATATATAAATAAAACTTCATTATAAATTGTTTAAATCTAAATTGTATTATAATATATTATGAAGTAATATAAAAATACTTAAGGAAGAGGATAGATTGAAATGAAAGGAAAATTCTCCGATGATTATCTTTCTCCTAGAAAGAAAAAGGTTTTATGGGCTGTTGTAGAAAGCTATACCCAAACAGCCGAACCTGTTGCTTCTAGGACAGTTTGGAAGAGATTTGATCTAGGAGTTAGCCCTGCTACTATTAGGAACGATATGGCAGATCTTGAAGAAGAGGGATTTTTAAATCAACCTCACGTTTCGGCAGGGAGAATACCTTCTTGTATTGGATATAGATATTACGTTGATTCTTTAATGAAATGGCCTAAACCTGATTTAAACCAAATAGAATTTGATGAAGAATTTAACAAAGATAATCCTATAAGCGATTTTTTGAAAAAGATGGCGAAACAACTTTCAAGTAAAACTCTTGGAATTGCTATTATATCTCATCCCTTGCTTTTAGAACTTACAGTTAAAGATTTTCACCTTTCTTACGTGAAGAAGGGTTTTTGCATAGTTTTTTTGCTTCTTGAGGGATATGTTACTATTACTTATCCCTTAGAAATAGATATTACAAGTGAAGAAGATGCATTTGTTCTTAATTCTCTAGTAAAAAGCAAAGTGATAGGAAAAAATAGGAATGAAATCAACTTTGAACTTAATTCTTTTCATGATCCAGTGCTGCAACTATCGACGCAAGCGAAACAAGTTATGAAAAGTATTATAGAAAAGTTATGGGAAGCTACTGATAAAAAGGCTTATATATATTATAGTATGAAGATGTTTAACTTGCCCGATTTTTCTGATAAAGAAAAGTTTGATATATTGGTTGCCTTATTAGAAGAAGAGGAAAAAATTGTAGAAAAGCTCTTCGAAGACCCTTGGGAGAAAAGAGAAATAAAAATTGTAATTGGTGAAGAGAATGAGGATCCTAAATTTTGGGAGTTTACCTTTTTTAAGATCCCTTATTATTATGCCAATAAAGTTGTTGGTTTTATAGGGCTTATTTCTCCTACACGTGTAAGATATCCATATGTGGTAGAGTTACTTGATATATATGCGCACAAAATTTCAAGCGGCTTGAGGAGGTTATTTGATTGAGAACAAACAATAAAGATCTTTATTCTATACTGGGAGTTTCACGAGATGCCTCCTTTGAAGAGATTAAGGCTTCATATAGAAGGCTTGCGAAAGAACTTCACCCTGATGTGAATAAAGATGACCCCGATTGTGCCGAAAAATTTAAGGAACTTACTCAGGCCTATGAGATTTTGTCTGATCCTGAAAAGAGATCAAGGTATGATAGGTTTGGAACAGATAAAGATATTGCAGATCCATTTGGTGGAATGTCAGATATATTCGAAACGTTTTTTGGTGACTTCTTTGGAGTAGGTCAAGAAAGATCTAGACGAACCGTAAGTTTTCGAGGAGAAGACAGAGAAATTGTAGTGGGAATAACTTATTTTGAAGCTATAAACGGTGCTCCTGATA
Source organism: Thermodesulfobium sp. (assembly GCF_053498235.1). NCBI lineage: Bacteria > Pseudomonadati > Thermodesulfobiota > Thermodesulfobiia > Thermodesulfobiales > Thermodesulfobiaceae > Thermodesulfobium > Thermodesulfobium sp. The sequence goes on along the minus strand of NZ_JBRCUV010000028.1, from coordinate 9,573 downwards.
AGATAATTGAATATGATAGGTATGAGAAGTGTGAAAAGTGTGAAGGAAAAGGCTCTGTTAGTGGTAGGAAAACCGTTTGTAAGGTATGCCATGGTACTGGTCAGGTAACATCATCAAGAAGAACCTTTTTGGGAAGCGTTTATCAAACTTATACCTGTCCAGAATGTAATGGTAAAGGATTTGTAATTGAAGATCCGTGTCCTCATTGTAGAGGAACGGGAAGAGTAATAACAAAAACAAAGATATCAATTAGTATTCCACCATTTACTGAAGAGAAAAAGATATTTAAAGTTAGATCAGGCGGCAATGCTGGCTCTTTTGGAGAGGAATATGGAGATTTGTATGTCCAGATAAAGTATATAAACGATGAAAGGTTTATTAGGGATGGATATGATTTAATATATCCAGTGAATATAAGTTTTCCTCAAGCTGTTCTTGGTACAAAGATAAAATACTATACTCCCGATTCAGAAGAAAACCTTTTAGAATACGAGATTCCATCAGGAGTGCAACCTTATACAGAATTTAGAATAAAAGGAAGAGGACTCCCAAGACAAGGGGGAAGATCTAGAGGGGATTTGATTATAAGGGCTATTATAAAAACTCCAACGGAAATTACGGATGAGGAAAGAGAACTTTACGTAAAGCTCGCTCAAATCAGAGGGGAGTTTTTGGAAAAAGATAATATATTTAAAAAGATTAAGAAAAAAATTAAGAAATAGTGTCTGAACCACGTCTTTATATAAGTAAAGAAAGATTAAAAGATCTAGTTTTGGGTGACAGCTTAAAATTAGAAAAAGAAGAAAAGCACTATCTTTTTAGAGTTTTGCGTTTAAATGATGGTGATGAAGTTAATGTTCTTGATGGTAGAGGAAACATTTTTAAATCTAAGGTCAAAGGTTTTGAGTTAATTCTGGGTACTAGGATTGATGCAAAGGAGCCTAAGTTAAATATTACTTTATTTCAATTTCTGCCAAAAGGTGATAAGTTCAGCGAAATAGTTCGTATGTGCACTGAACTTGGAGTTAAAAAATTTGTTCTGGTATACGGTGAGAGAAACTCTTATGGAGAGATATCACCTAATAAGATAAAAAGATGGCAAAGAATCTCAAAAGAGGCTGCTGAACTTGCAGGGAGAGGTTTAATTCCAGAAATTTTAGGCCCATACAAACTTCTTGAATTACCAGATCAACTCTTTAAAGGTCAGATAATTGTTTTTTGGGAAAATTCGAATCAGCCAATCAAAGAGATTTTTAAAGATGGTATTGCAGAAGATATATCTATATTTATAGGTGCTGAGGGGGGGATATCTATAAATGAAATAGATTTTCTCAAATCAAAAGGGGCTTATGTTTTATCCTTGGGTGAGAGAATTTTAAGAGTTGAGACTGCAAGTACGGTAGCTTGCAGTATATTTTTTTATTTATCAAATGATATCAAATAAAAGAATTTTTTCACTAGCATTGGGATGCAAGGTTAGTCAGGTTGATCTTGCTAAGTTTAGAGAATTGTTTTTCCCTGGGTACATTGAAGAATCGTCAGCTGATTTGGCTGATGTTATTGTAATAAGTAGCTGTGCTGTGACAGAAAATGCTCAAAAGGAATCCATTAAAGTTTTGAAAAAATTTATTAAATTAAACAAACAAATCTATTTTTTGGGCTGTGCAGTTTCAGCATATAAAAAATTAAGAGATTTATTTCCAGAGGTCACATTTTTTGATAATTTAGAATTAAGAAGTTTATTAGATAAAAGGACTGTTAGTGCTAGATATCATAATAGAAAAAGATATGTTCTTAAAGTAGGAGATGGCTGCTGCAGAGAATGTTCCTACTGCGTAATAAGGATCTTACGAGGTCCATTGAAATCAAGGCCTTTTGATGATATCAAAAGTGAAATATTAATGCTTCAGGATATAAATGAAATAGTTTTGAGTTCGATCGAGTTGGCTTTATGGGGTTATGATTTTGGACTTGATATAGTATGGTTACTAAAAGAAATTGGCAAGTTACTTCATAATAAGAATGCCAAAATAAGGCTTGGGTCTATTTATCCAGCGTTGCTTTTAAATAAGGAGTTTGTAACTTTGATGACAACTACAGATATTTTGCAACCTCATTTACATTTATCCCTTCAAAGCGCTAGCCCAGAGGTTTTAAAATCAATGAGAAGATTTACTAATGTGGACAAGATTTTAGAAAAGATATTTGAAATTAAGGATTCAAGACCTGATTTTCTTGTTTCAACAGATATAATTGTAGGATATCCTATTGAGAGCGATAGAGATTTTCAGCTTACAGTAGATTTTCTTGAACAACTTCCCCTTGTAAAGGTTCATTCCTTTCCCTTTTCTCCCAGAAAGGGTACCAAAGCAGCTGAACTAAAACCATTAGAGAAAAAGGTCGTTTTGGAAAGACAAAAATTAATAATCGAAAGGTTTTCCCAATCGCAAATTTTAAAAAGTTTTATAAACAATAACATACCAGATCCATTGTGGGAGAGAGAAGATGAAAATTGGCTGTACGGTCACAGTTCAAATTACATTCCTATAAAACTTGATAAACGTGTATCGAAAAAATTTTTAAGAGGGAAATCGGTAGATAAAAACTACTTAATTTTAGAATAAGTGCTTTATGGTTATTTTGTGGGAAATCCTGGAATAATTATTGGTAACACTTTTCTCATTATCTCAGCTGAAGCCTCTTTCATAGCACCCTCAAAGGGATTGTTTGTTCTGATTATTGGGGTAGAGGATGTACTTTCGCCATATACTGAATCTGTTACTATTACTTTTTCGCCCTTTAAAAGAACTATTTTTGCTTTTATAAAAGATTTTTCTGCAGAGAATCCAAAGCTAAATTGTGGAACCTTTTTTACGTCCGTTACTGTAACTATCAGGTGAATATTGCTGTTGGGATTTATACCTATATTGTGTGTGTTCAAGTCTGATTTTATTATGTCGTAAAACTTAGAAAGATCTTCGTCTCCAACTTTTCTTTCAGTAACCTTTCCTGCTCCCTTTGGCACATAAATGGAAGAATCAGCCTGGACATCTAGGTTTATTAACTGAAAGTAAGTATTGCTTGTTTCTTCTGCATAAACTGAAGTAGAAAACAAGAATAACAAAGCTGTTATAAAAATCAGAAATTTCATATTTCTCACCTCACTAAATTATGGTATTTCTATTGCTGTTGTCAGAGATTCCAGAAAACTTTTATTATCTCTTCTTCTTGCATTAATTATATCAGTAACTGCAACCTTGTAATCATTGATTAGAGTGTTATTTTCATAATAGGACGTGATATCGTTTATTACGTATGCTGAACTGTCAAAATAGCCAAGATAAAGCATTACGTGGTCTTTCATAAATAGTAATGCTCCAGGTTTGAGCTTTTTTATAATATCTAATTTCTCGTCATCATTAAGGTTCTTGAAAGAAAACCTTTTTCCAGGTAGCATTTCCTGAGCATCTGCATTTCTCGGTAAAGTAAAGCCAAAAGATTTAAAGATGTCTTGAATAAAAGACGAGCAATCGTGAAAGCCATCTTCTCCACCCCAACCGTAAGGCTCGTTTAACATTTTAAAGGCCTGATCAATAATAGCCTTTCTTGTATAGGGTAAATATTGATAGACTGCATCAGAAGTTGAGATTCGTCCTATTACAAGTTTAACTGTAGCAGATTGGTCTATTGTAGGGATTAGAACCTTCCAGTATCCGTCTATTGGGGTATTTTCCTGTAAAATGAATTTAGTTCCCATATTTACTTCTTGAAATTCTTCGCTACCTAATATTAATTTCGATTTTGAAGAGATAGTTGTTACAAAATTAGCATTTAGCGAGTCTATACAATTTATGAAATCTTTCTTATCCTTAAAGAATGCAACATCTCTTTTCAAGATCCAACCATTGTAGTTTTTGCCCTGAACGAATAGCCAATTTCTGCCCTTGTCTTCAGTTAGCACTAATATTGGCTCATTTATTTCAAAGGTGGTTTCCTGAAACTGATCGAAACCAGTAGACTCAGGATTATAGGTAGCTTTCAGGAGTGTTGGAAATGTCCTTACGTTTACTCTTTTTAGTGTAATTGCATATCTTACAGCATTTATATCGTTTATAACAATATTATTAGTGAAATCTTGGTGTTCATAATAAGTTGAATCTATATATATGGGAAAATAGTCGTCATTTTGGAAAATAAGCTTTTCTAATTCTTTTTTTGAGATTTTATTTTTGAAAGTTCTAAGGGAAATTATGCCATTAATTTTCTTATTGAAGTTATTGATCTCATCCTTAGTCATCAGTATGCTGTTACTTAGTCCAGATTTATAATTTTCTACGTTTAAATCAGCATAACAAAGGCTATTAGCTTGAAATAATAACATTATAAATATTACTAAAAATAGTTTAAATAACATTCTCAAAGTAGAATAAAAACTTGTTTCCTCCTGAATTTTTTGCCTTGTACATTGCGGTATCAGCATTTGTTAGGAGTTCTTCATAGCTTTTTGCATCAAAGGGATATATGCTGATACCTATGCTAATGCCTAATTTGAAGAAGTTATTATATAAAGAAAAAGGGTTTTCAAATAACTTAACTATTCTTTTTGCAAGAGGTTCTATTTCGTTTTTATCCTTTAAATCTGGTACTAAAATTGCAAATTCATCCCCTCCCATCCTTGCTATTATGTCTGTTTCTCTGATTGTTTCCCTAAGTTTTTTACTTACTAACTGTAGCAACTCGTCTCCTATTTGGTGTCCTTGTGTATCATTTACGTTTTTAAATCTGTCAAGATCTAAAAACATTACTCCTAAAAAGGTTCCGTTTCTCTTTGCTCTTGCGATCTCATGCTGAACTCTTTCAGAAAAAAGTGCTCTATTTGACAAACCTGTCAGATGGTCGTGGAAAGCTAGATAGTTTAGCTTATTTTCCAGCAGTTTTTTCTCAGTTACGTCCTTAGCTATTAAAATTATCATATCTTGATCGTTTATACGGCATTTTTTTAAATCTATCTCTACATAAATGTTTTGGGAGCCCTTACTGATAAATTCTGCTTGAATGCCACTAATATATTGTTCTGAAATCAATTTCTCAAAAAGCAAATCTTTGTTCTTGCCTGGCGCAACAATATCTTTTATGGTAAGTTTCAATATTTCTTCCCTTGTTGTATTTAAGAGCGCACACGTTGTGTCGTTTACCTCTACAAATTTTTCAAATTTACCCCCTCTTGGTATAGGAAATAGCAGGACTGCTTCGCTTATACTATTGAAAAGAACTCTAAAGCGTCTCTCCTTTTCTTCTAAATCTTTATTAATTTTTGAGATTTCCGATATATCTCTTAAACTTAGGATATATTTTATGCTTTCGTCTTTCATTTTTGATATATTTGCCTCTACAATAATTTTGCCTTTGTTTTTAGACTTTATTTCAAAGGTAGCATTTTTACTTTCTGTAATATTAGAAAAACTTGATATTATTGATTCGAGGTTTTTGTCATCTACAAGATCATAAAAAGAGTGACCAATTACTTCATAATCTTGATATCCTAAGGTCTTATTTATCGATGGAGTTGCTGACAAAATCTTAAAATCATCTGAAATCACCATTATTACATCTGATATGTTTTCTAGAATTTTTGTGTAATGCGTTTCTTTGGCTTTTATCTCAGATTCTTTCTTAATTTTTTCAGTAATATCTCTTGCAATCATTATATAATACCACTGAGCAGAAAATCTTTTTGATGTTATTGTTATTTCTACTGGAATTTTTTCGCCGTTTTTACATATAAGCTCGGTAACGAAGAATTTTGAAAAATCCTTTGAGGGGATATAGTCGAATATTTCTGAGCATTCGTTTTCAGGAATGTTTATGTATTCAAGTAAGGACATATTTTCTAATTCCTTTATATTATAGCCGAGATTTTTTATTGCAGTAAGATTAGCATCGATTAGTTTTTTGTTTACAGAATTTATAAGAAAAATCATATCTGTAGAGCTGTCAAGAAGAGCACGGAATCGCTCTAAATATTGAATCTTTTCTCTAAGCTCTCCATAGTAGGTTTTCTTTGAAGAACCTTCTCCTAAGCCTATAAGTTGTTTTCTTATACTTTCAACGAATGACGGTTCTTTAAACGTTTCTCTCAATGAACTCTTTCACCTCTTCAAAGGTTGGCATAACAGGGTTTGTAAGCATACAAATGTCGTTTATTGCATGTCTTGAAATTATATCTATTTCTTCTCTCTTTAAGTGCAAGTCTTTTAGAGTTATGTTGAAATCGACTTTTCTTTTCAAATCCTTTATGCCCTCAATTAATATGTTTTTTCTTCTCGTTTCGTCTAAACCCTTCAAATCATATCCTAAACTTTCACTAATTTTATCGTATCTATAAGCTGCATATACGTAATTGAAGTCTATCACGCATTCTAATAGTATAGCATTGCACGTGCCGTGTCTGATATCTTTGTATCCGCCTATGCTATGGGCTATGGCATGAACCATGCCCAGACTGGCGTTCGAAAAAGCCAACCCTGCCATAAGGCTTGCAAGCATTAAATCTTCTAAATAATTAATATTTTCTGGATCTTTTGCAGCTTTTGGAAGGGTCTCGAATATAAGCTTTATGGCTTTTAGCGAAAACATGTCGGTAATGGGAGATGAGCCTAATGATACATACGATTCAAAGGCATGCGTTAATGCGTCCAAAGATGTAGAAATCAAAAGTTCTCTGGGCAAGGTTGTTAAGGTTTTTGGATCTATAATAGATATGTCTGGCACTAATGATTTGCTAACTATTGTCATTTTGTATTTCTCTTTTGTATCTGTGATAATTGCAAATTGAGATACGTCAGCAGAACTACCACAGGTGGTCGGTACACAGATTATAGGAGGCATTGGGTGAGAAATCTTATCAATTCCCTCATAGTCTTTTATTGATCCTGGATTGGTGGACATTATCCCTGCTGCCTTAGCTATGTCTATTACGCTTCCACCTCCTATTGCAATTATTGAGTCACAGTTGCAATTTCTGATAATTTTTGAAGCTTCTTCAACTTCATAGTCCTTTGGGTTTTCTGAAACCCTATCATATATGCAGTACCTTATATCTATCTTCTCTAGCTGTTTTAAAATGCTTTTTACCCAGCTAGCCTTTAACAATCCTGAATCAGTAATTACAATAGGAATAGTAAGGGAAAAATTCTTAATATAACTTTTTACGTAATCTATGGAATCTGCGCCAAATATAAATTCAGGAGCAACAAATTTTGAAATCTTATACATTGACTCACTTTTAATCACTAGGCTCTCCCCTGCGACAGAACGTTTGTGTTACGTAAAAATTTATATAAGCATTATATAACTATTTGAAAGATTTTTCTACAACATAAATTAGGTGTTTATTTGGTAAAAAGTAATCTAACTAAATTTATCAAAAAATACTTACAAATTATTAACCTTTTTTGAGAGTTGCTAAGTTGCTAAACTTCAAATTTTTTAAAGAACAAATAAAAGCATATAAGATATAGTATCTGAAATGCTGCGCCTATAATAAATGGAGTAGTATAGTCTTTGTGCGCAAAAAATATTCCCGTTATAAATGGCCCAATTGATAGGGATATTATTTGAGAGAAATTATTTATACTTAACGCCAGAGTTGCTTTTGTTCTAGTAATGCTGGCAACAAGAGCTTGTCTTGTGCCGATATTTCCTCTATTTAAAAAGGATCTGAGTATATAAAAAAATCCTGCTAATAATGAATTAGGGGAGGAAATCATTAATATTAAAGATATCAAGCCTCCAAATCTCATTAGAGTAACAGTTTTTGCTGCGCCAATTTTTTTTACAATATATATGGATATGATGCTTGAAAGAGATGTCATAAATAGTGAAATTGTAAATATTATTCCGAGATTAAAAGCATTGCTATTAAACTTGAGCTTGAACCAATATGGCAAAAGAGGCATTATAAAACCAAGAGAGAGGCCATTGAGCGAGTTCATTGCAAACAATAGTATTAAATTTTTGTTTTCTTTTTTGTTAATCTTTTTCTCTTTTTCTGAGTTTTTATCTATACTATCAGCTTGAGATATTGGATCGGATTTTACTTTAGATATGAGATAAAAGCAGATTATGTTCCAAAAAATTATAGTAAGAAATATTAATCTAAATGCAAGATCTGGGACAACAAATTTTGATAAAAATTCAGGAATAGTTGCAACCATTGTTCCTATGCCCATTCCGCAAAATATCAGGGAGTTATTCAGACTAAAAATCGCTGATTTTCTGCTATATTTTATCAAGTCATTTAGCCAGGAGACCTCTATTACAGCAAATGGGCCAGAGCCACCTATACCGCTTCTGCCAAAACCACCGATTATAGCAACGCCTCCGAGAAGTAAGTTATTTGAGGTGAAAAGGGCAATTGTTGCACACATTATAAGAATTATCTGAAATCCTAAGATGAACCTTTTCTTGTCATATTTTCCTGCAGTTAACCCAAAAAGAAAGGATAGCATGCCATTTATAAATAGGCTGGTGCTAAATAAAGTGCCTATGGATATAGCATTCCAGCCTATTTGGTGTAAATATAAAGGAAAATCAATTAAAAGCGTGCCTTGACCAATACTTCTTATTGCCCTTGCGTAAACTAAATATTTTTCTTCATTTAAGATTGATCTAATACTAGCCCTTCTTTGTTAAAAAATATGAGAAAAATGGAACGTAAATGAGGCTTAAGAATGTTCCAAAAATCAAGCCTCCAATGGCAACTACTGCAAGAGGTGATAATCTCTCGAGTCCAATTGCCCATTGCATTGCTATAGGAATCATACCAACTGCTGTTCCAAATGCGGTCATCATAACAGGCCTAGTTCTTATGTGAATACTTTGTAATACTGCTTCTTCTCTATCATAACCATTATCAAGATATGTTTTTATAAAATCAATTATCAATATAGAGTTCTTAACGATTATACCAGAAAGTAGGATAAAACCCATAATAGCTGGTAGACACATAGGTTTGTCTGCTATTAACAAAGACCAGGCTCCGCCAATGATTGATAGAGGAATTGCTGCCATAATAGCAAAGGGATTGAGCCATGATCTAAATATTGGAACGAGTACAAGGTAAAGAATAACAAAACCTACAAATATAGCTTTAAACATCCTTCCCATAGAATCCATCATAGTGGAAATATCGCCAGTTTGCTTTAGCTCGACATCAGAAGTGATCTTACCCTTGTTCTCTATTATAGCCTTTTGGAGCGCAGGTGTAAAGCTTTCCATAATGTGAGAAACAGGGAACGTAGAGCGGTAACCCATTACATCTTGAGTGTATTTCATAGCTTCTCTTGTTATAATTGTGGGTTCATAAATTGTGCTTAAAGTTCCAAATGATTCAAGAGGAATAAATCCCTTTGGAGTTTTTATTAAAAAACTTTTCAGGCTGTTTACATATTCTCTTGAAGAAGCAGGCAGTATTACCTTTATTAGGTATCCAGTTTCATTTGGAACAGTAAAGATCGAAGCAGTAGCACCCTGTATTCCTGCAGAGAGCTGAGATGCTACGTCATAAGGAGT
>NZ_JBRCUV010000027.1:0-12242 GCF_053498235.1 Thermodesulfobium sp. | reverse complement strand
TAACTTCCCTTCCCATAAAAGCCTTATTGCCTTTGCAGGGATAGACCCTTCTGTTTTTCAGTCTGGTAAGTTTGAAGGTAAAAGCAAGATTTCCAAACGAGGTAACCGTCATCTTAGAAGAGTCATTTACATTATGACTGTGAATGTTATAAGGGTTAATTCTTTCTTTAAAGCATACTTCCTTAAAAGAAAACAAGAAGGGCTGCCTTATAAAAAGGCTATTCTTGCTACTGTTCATAAACTTGTTAGAACTATTTTCGCTATGCTTTCTCATAAAACTCTTTTCCATGTTAAGAATTCTTTATAGTTGACTCCTAATTTTTTGTTAGTTGAACTATACAAATAAAAAATTTTTAATTTCTTACCCCACTACCTATATGTTACTTATCTTATAACTATCTGTTGAGTAATTAACGTACAAAATTTTCTACAAATTGAGTAAGTTAAAATTTATATTCTTCAAATGGGTTGGGTTAACTGATTCTATCAGCTGGTAGTAGTGTGTAATCCCCCATAGTAACGCGAGCATCCTTGCTCGCGAAAAGTTCTTCATAGTACCCTGAACCTCAGCGTGTAAACTCTGTTATCAGCAGTTCTAATTTGAGGCTTGCTGTTGCGGTTTTTTAAGATTATTTGGTTGAAAGAAGATTATATCAGTTTGCTTAATTTTGGTTTGCAGGTAAGGGAGATATAAATATCCTTTTACTGTTTCAAATAAGTTTCATAAATACGTTGAGCTTCACTATTGTTGCCTATTGCTTTATATAAATTGTATGATTTTGTAAAATACTTTCTTGCTAAATCTTCTTGATTTTGTGCTAGATATAACTTACCAAATACTTCGTATGCGAATGCCTCCCAGTCTCTCTCGCCCAATTTTTTCACCATTTCTAAACCTTGAGCCAAATAACGCTCTGCTTCTAAGAAATCTTTAAGGTTTGTATATGGTAAAGCTATGTTTATCATAGCATGAGCAGTTTTACTGTAATCACCATTTTTTTGACTAATCTCTATAGCTTCTTTAAAGCACTCAATAGCTTTATTGTAATACTCAAGTGCTTTATTGTAATTAAACATTTTATAGATTTCAGCAATATTAGTCAAAACGATACATTTACCTTCTATATCATTTAAATCTGTATCATTTAAATCTGTGTAATTTTCTAGGCTTTCCTTGTAATAACGCAAAGCCCAATCGATAAGCCCGCGTTTTTTACAGTCGTCCCCAAATTCTGAACATGTCGCAGCCAAAACTCTTTCATCACTTTTATTATTTATAAATCTCGCAAGTGTTCTAGCTGTTCTTAATTCTTCAATACTAAAGTTAAAATAATTTGGATTAAAACGAGCAAGATAATAGTAGACCTTACCCAAACACCAATGTGTGCCTACACTATTTGGATATTTTACAATAAGATTCCTCCCAGATTGCAAAGCACGTTGGTAATCTTGAGATTTAATGTAGTCAAAACACTCCTCAATTAGCTTCTTCAATTGCATATTCTGCATAAACAACACCCCCTAAACTATTAACCAAACCAAACAGCAATATTAAAGTTAAGAAATACTTCTTCATAAACACCCCTAAAATTACCTTTTTATTTGTGAAGCTTTCTTTACCAACATAAAGTTATTCTATCATCATTAAAGAATTTTTGCTCTATCTCTACTCAAAAATAAAATAGTAAAAATTTAATAAGTTCTTCTTTATCCTGTAGATTTATTCAGTTAAAGATAACCTACAATCATAAGAATTAACTGCTTTAAATTCGAACGACACTGAAAAAAAAAGATATTGAGACGAAAGATTGTCTAAAATATCTTAATCTCAACCACGAGCTAAAATCAAGCAATTAGGTATAAAACTACATTTTTGCTTTTATGAAACTAAACACAAGAGGTATATACTACTATAGGCAGATTTTAGAAGAAAAGAAAAAGAAAATAGTTTTTATTGATATTGAGTAAGTTAAGATTTATATTCTTCAAACGGGTTGGGTGTAACTGATTCTATCAGCTGGATGAATTTATAGAAAAATTGGATGTGATCGTTATCAATTAATAATTTCTATTACATAAACTTTAATCTATTAACCAAATTTAGTTGCTATGAATAAGCCAATAATAACAACAGTTGCACCTATTATAAAACCAGTTGTAATATGCTCTCGAAAGAAAAAATAGCTACCAATAGGAACTAATACAAAACTTAATGACATAAAAATTTGAGCCTTATACAAGTCAACCTGTCTTAAAAGATTAATCCATAACAATGTTGATAATCCATATAATATTATTGGAACGATAACTGCAATTAAAACTTTACATGACATCCAACCACCTGATTGTTGAATTACATTTCCTGCATTTTTAAAAAGTAATTGTCCTACAGAAATTGCTATAACACAAATCAATGCAAATAATGTTTGAGTTAAAGTCATTTTTTCCTCCAAATAGTTTTGCTTATGAAAATTTTATTATTTAATGTCCATTTCATTATATTTATAATTTCCAATTCTTTTATGTATTGGTCGTTGTGGTACAGATGAAATATCATAAGCTAAAAATGAAAGTACTAACTGTAACCCAATCAAGATAGGGAGTACAGAAAGCATAACAGTGCCTACAGGCGTTACGACACCTTCATGCATAGACTCTATCCAGTGATAAATTCCAAAGACACCTCCACCAAAGAGAAGAAAAATACCTAATGGAAGCTCAATTGAAGCCAAAGACATATCACGTAAGTAATAATTGTAAAAAATTCTCTTTGCAAAGTTTCGGAAATGTTTTACGATGAACTCTCCAATAATTTTTGAAATTTTTAGATTGCTTTTTTCTTCACCGTATTTTGCTCTCATAGGCACATCAATTACAACAGCTCTCAATATATTAAGTCGAAAGAGCATATCTGTTTCAAAGAAATAACGTTTACTAATCTTATTAAAAGGTAAGTTTTTAGCAACATTTACATGAATTACAGTGTATCCATTAGTAGGATCAAACAAGTCCCAATATCCTGAAGAGAGCTTTGTCATCAGCGATAGCACCGCATTTCCAAATAATCGTATTCTAGGCATCGAACTGATCATCTCTAAATCAAAAAATCGATTGCCTTTAGTATAATCAGCCTCTCCATTAAGGATTGGTTCAACTAATATAGGGATCAAAGCAGGATCCATCTGCCCATCACCATCAAGTTTAACAATCACATCTGCCCCTTCATCTATTGCAGCCCTATAACCTGTCATAACAGCCCCCCCCAACACCTTGATTGATCTCATGTCGCAATATAACAACACGCGGATCTTTACAATTGGCCTCTACATAGTTTCCAGATTGCTCAGGACATTTATCATCAACTACATAAATACGCCACACTTCAGGTCCAATTCCCTCAATTACACCAAAAATATGATTGATTACACGATAACACGGTATAACAACCGCTATTCTTACTAAATCGTTCTTTTTTATTAAAGATGATCCGTATTTAATATTTCTCCTATTCATACATATATACCTCTATATATACCTCTAAAAATAAACATAATTTATTTAAACACCTGCAATAATAAATCCCGCTATTAAAATAGTTAGACCTAATAAAAAGAGTTTTTGAACCGCAAGCTTCTTGTTCATACTTAATAACCCACCAGTCAATATTGCATTTATCAGAAAAACAGGTAATCCATAACGTTGATTTACTAAAAATGGCAAATATATCACTATCATAAATGGCATCAACAAAACTACGTGTAAAATTGATATATTCCTACCAAAGAAAAATGCTGCAAAAATACCAAAAACAAATACTGATATAGCTATAAATAAAGAAAAAATTTTTACTATGCTCCCAAACAATGTATGATTATGATGGTACCAATCTAAAAAATTTGAGTACGGAAAAAACCAAAAATATTTATTTCCTACAGTAAGTCTTCCTATTCTTTTTACACACATAAAAGCATAATTCACCGGATGAGCTTTTATATTTGCTAACCCTGCAGCTCTTAATCTCCGATCACCCTCTAGAGAAATATGCGATGCACCCTTGGTTATTAATTCGGCATCATATGTTTTATGGTGATATGGCGGTTCATCTCCATCTGTATCTATCCTAGATCCAAGCCATAGAACAGCTCCAGATCCTGTAGCAATCATAATTTCTCCAGAATGAATATATCCATTAACCAAAAATGGAAGTATAAGAATAGCAGAGATAGATATCATTATAATTATTTTAAAAGCGGATAATTTATAATTAATTTTATACATATATATTGCTAATAATAGCAAAACTAAATAAAATGGTAAAAGGACTAATCTTGTCAGTGAAGCCATTACACCTACTACTGCACAAATTAAAATATAAAATATATGTATTTTTGTAATAGCAGATTTTTGAATTATTTGGTCTAACAAAAATAAAAATGCAATAAAAAATGCAAAAAATAAAGGTTCTGTAAGGATGGTTGGAGCAAAATAAATCAACTCCGGATATAGTACTACCAAAGATGATGCAATAACAGCAGCCTTTGAACCAAAATGACGTTCAGCGATAAAATAAGTGAAAACAATAGTTGCCCCACTTAAAACTACTAAATTAAATAACCTAATTATAGCAATGTTAAAATTAAAAATCTTCATTAACACGGAAAGATATAGTATATTACCTGGGGCTACCTCAATAGAACTTTGACTACTAAAATAATTTATTACTCCATCATGTAATAATTTAAAAACATAATTAGAATAAGTACCCTCATCATGCCAAAATAAATATAAGCTTTTAAAATCTGTTGGTAACCCAGAATTGAGAAAATAAAACCATCTTATTAAAATGCCAATCAAAGTAATTAAGAAAAGTTTCCTATTGAACCGATAGATTAAAACTGTTATACAAGACAATGTAAATACTAAAATAAAAATAATTAGATATTTTAAAAAAATCTTGTAAATATTATAACCGGTATATCCTGAAAAATCGCCATTAAGGACAACAAAAGGATCATTTCCTGTAGCCTGTACACATAAAGTATTATTACCATAATCAATCAGATTTGCATCGTTTAAATAACCATGTTGTATACCTGAAATTAAATTTTTCTCAACTTCTCCATTTACTAATTTTGCACCTAAGACTTGTATACGTGAACCTGTGCTTCCGAAATCCATTCTGATCTTATTGCTATTTGAAATTTTAAATTCTAATCGAGTAGGCATATCTGATTGACTTATTCTCTTAATTATAGAGTCCTTTTCATTAAACCCATTTCCCTTATCCATAAAAATTTGGACTTCGTCATTTTTACTACTTTCGATGAGTAAATCAATTTTAGGATAGTAGAACCCCGTAATGTGCATATAAATTATTACTGTAAGAGCAATAATCATGGAAACCAAAATAGGAAATTTATTTTCTCTAAATAATGTTTTAATGTTAATAAACATGCGTACAAGTTCCTCCCCATTTCTTATTGGGATATTTTGAATTTATATAATTTATTGCTAATTTAAAATCATTATTAAGTTTGCCCCAACTAAAGTGCTTACATTTCATTGGTATAGCATATGTTTTTATCCCATAATTAACATTTGCATTAAGACAAAAATCTTCAACATATTGGTGGAATGATAATACCTCATTTTCATCAAATCGCAAATTATATTTCTTTAATAAGTCGGTATGTAAAAATAAACATTGACAGTCAACTGTATCCACCAATGTAGGTATATCAATCTTAGTACCATGGTAAATTAAACCTCCATTATGTCCCTGCAAAATTTGACCATAAATGATCTTCTCGCTTCCCTTTAAAATAGCACCTATCGGTCCATAAAGATGAGTATGCTCCAACTTATCAACTATATTATCAATTGATTCTAAAATAGAAAAATCATTGTGCACGAAGAAAACCCAACCGCTATAATTAGATGCTAATAACTTATCAATAGCGTCATTATATCTAATAGGAATTGGGATATTTTCTTCTGTATTGTCATATTTTAATATTTTATGTTCAGTCATATCACTCTGTCACTCCTGTTTTGTTTTCAGATTCTACCACATAGGAATAAAAATTCATTGAAATTCGATTTTTTTTTTCTAGGAACATTATACATTCTAAAAGGCTAATATTTTAGAACCGACATTCCTCAAAAATAATCTATTCGAAATACCCTTGTTTCCTCATAATTGACAAAGGGAGCAACCATCCCTTTAACATATATAGTTATAAACCCAAAACTATAAAAGGAGGTTATAAGGGATGGTTGCATCTATTCCTAAATGATTATACAACATGAAAAACCGATATGTCATTATTACGATATTCCTCAAAAATAATTTATTTATATTTTAAAATAGGACTTACAAGCTATCAGCACAAACTATATTTCTACCCAAATTCTTACACTTATAAAGCATTTCATCAGCTTTTTTTATCATAGACTCAACGCTATCAGCCTTTTTTAATGTAATGCCAACTGATATAGTTATGTTTATGCTATTTTCAGAGTCACTAAAGTCGCAAGAGGAGATATGTTTTCTCAACGATTCAAAAATATTTATAGCTTCATCGCCCATAATTCCCATAAAGCAAAACTCATCCCCACCCAATCTAGAAACTATATCACCAGCTCTAAATCTATTTTTTATTAGTTTTGCTGTAGTTTTTAAAACCATATCCCCAAAGAGATGTCCATAGGTATCATTTATATTTTTAAATTTATCGATGTCTATTATAGCCAAAGAAAGGTTTAAATTATTTCTTTTAGCATTTTCTAAAAGTTTTTCCCCTGCTTCGAATAAAAATCTTCTGTTATACAATCCTGTAAGAAAGTCAGTTGTAGCATGAACTTTCTGAGATTCAATCATTTCCAATATTTCTAAATTCTGCATAACCCTTAAACAAAATTCTTCTCTATTAAAGGGCTTTAGTATAAAATCATTTGCACCACGTTTCAAAAATTCAACTGTTAAAATACTATTTGAATAGGAACTTATACCTATAATAGCCATCTGTTCTTTAGTAAAAGACTTCCTGATAGTGTTAACCAGATCAGCCCCTCTCATTCCAGGCATATTTTCATCAACTAACATTAACCTTATATCTTTATTTTTATCCAAAATAAGCAATGCTTCTTCAGAATTTTTTGCAGAAAGAACTTTCAAGTTATGTGAACTTAAAACATCTTCCATAAATTTTCTTGCTACAGAAGAATCGTCAACTATAAGAACCTTTATATTTTTGTTTTTATAAAGTCTTTTGACACATTTTATAACATAATCAAAATTGTCATTACTATCTTTTAATACATAATCTGCGACACCCTTTTTAATAAGGGTATCTCTAATGTCGTCATTTATGGTAGATGTAAAAACTATTGTTGGAATCTTATTTTTAATACAAAAATCCGCAGCCTCTCCATTTGGACCATCTGGAAGAACAAGGCCAAGGATTGCGCAAAGAACATTATCCCGTTCTTTTTTTATAAAACTTTCAAGCTCTTTGAACGTGCTAAAAACGACTGGCTCGCAATCTGTTTCTTGCTTGATAGCGTTATATAAATACTTGGAAATGAATCTACTATATTCGTATATTAATACAAACAACTAAACCTCCATATTTACTTTAAAAATCTAAATTATATTTATTATCATTATATAACAAAATCCCCCCCACTATTATTTCGATTTATCAGTGATTTATTAAATTAATTAAAGTTTTTTAAATTTTACAAATTAGATTGTTCTAATAAAAAATTTTTTTAATTTCTTTTATTCTCATATTCTTTAAGCAGCTTTACAAAAAGCTCAGGTACCAACTTCATTTCCTTGTCACTTAGAACACATGCTATTCTCATCTGAGTATTGGCATATCTATTTTTATTTTTATAAAAACCAGCTGCAGGAGCAACAAGTAAAGTATAATTTACACCACTTATCTCTACGCTACCCTCACTAGCACAGTACATCACAAAATCATTTGCATCAAATCCAGGTTTTACTACATTTCTTACGTCTACCATAGAATATATTGCAGCTTCTGGCTGAGTAACAATCAAATCTGGCATTAATGTTTTTAAACCTAAATACAGTTCACTTAAAATTTTCTTATAGTAAAAACGCAAAGACCCTATCCAATTTTGAATATCTCGTTCATCTTCATCATTAATAGCTGAAGCTATGTATTGATCAATGCAAGATGGACAAAGATATGTGGTGTTTGCTGCCCTCGCCTGTTCAAAAAATAATTCATTATCAGTTACAAGTGCCCCCATCCTAAGACCACAAGCATTGAATAATTTTGAAAACGATTCTATACTAATTCTTATTTTTGCAGCATTAATTCCAGGCACCTCATCTTCAGAAATATTCCAAATTGATGGAGCAAATTTTATATCATCCCTATAATAAAGCCCTCTATAAGCTTCATCACTCACAAAAAAGATATTATGTTTAATGCAAATTTTCGCAAATTTGTTTATAGTTTCCTGAGTCATAAGAGTTCCCGAAGGATTATCATATGGTATTATTAGAAAAGCTGAAGGATTTTTCTCTTCAATTATCTTTTCAATGGTATTTATTTCAACATCGCCAAATGTACCATCTGAATTCAGCTCCCTATCTATCGCTACTATTTCTCTCCCCAATTCCTGACCAATTGAGATATAGTTAGTATAAACAGGATCAAGCATCATAATAGGTCTATTTATACCATTGAAATTGCCGCAAACTCCAAGCATTACTAGTTTCATAACGTGCGATGCGCCAGTATCAACCATTGTAAAAAGTTCAGGAGCCAAACCGGGTCTCAAAAAGGATTTAATAATTTTCTTAAAAGTCTGATTTACAGAGTCTATTCCCTCTGTTTGGGTATACCTCCATATACCTTTTTTCAGATTAATATCTTCAATAAACAGAAGTCTCTTTAACATAGCTGGATAGGTTGGCAGTGAGATGTTTCCTATCGCTACATTTATGGCATTAATGTACTCTCCTGTCTTTTTTACTCTATCTGAAAAAACTATGCTCGACTTTCTAATACAAGAAGGTGCAATTGATCTGAAAAAATCGCTCGCTAGGTTTTCTAAATTTTTCACTTTCAGCCTCCAATTAATAAAGAAATATAAATATATATAAGAAAGTCTAAATTATGTTGTATACTAAGTCAATTAACTATTCTGACTATTTTAAAAAATATCAAAATTCTCTCCAGGATCCTTTTACCATAACAAATTTTAAACCAAGAGGTGGACCAAACCAATTTTCAGGAGGATCAAGATAAAATATATTCGATCCGTCATTGAACGTAGCATTAGAATCAGGTTCTTCATTAAGTACTAGTAAAGATCCAAAAATATTTCCCGATATGTTAGCAGAGTTAAAAACAGTAATGGTTGAATTAACCGATTGATACGGTCCAATATTTAATGAATCAACATACAGAGAAGAACTTTTTATAGATCCTCCTTGAGAGATATCAGATCCGTCAATATTGAGAGTTCTATTCACATATACATTTGAACCACTTGCATCTACTAAGGCGCCGTTTAAAATATAAACATTATTAAAATTTATTTGCGAATTGTTTGCAATCAATTGTCCATATATTTTCGTGCCACCTTCAACATTTAGTGCTTTGTTTATATTAACAACACAACCCTTGTCGTCCAGAAAATCGCCTTTAATTTGAGCTCCATTATTAACTGTCAATTTTGATGAGCTTTGTAAATTTGAATTTTTTAATACGAAGAGCGAACCACCAACTTTTAGATTATTAGAATTAGAAAGATTTAAATCTCCCAAAACATTTAATCCGTTCTTAATATTTACTTCTTTACTTTCTAAAATAAGGTTTCCATTTACAAAAAGTTGTCCGTTGAAATCAAAATTAGCGTTTGATGGAAGAAGTAGGTCTTTATAACTAGAAACGTCAGAAGAAAAGGTAATCTTGCAGTTATCTTGCAAATTGTTGATCTTCAAATTTGTCCCCAACCTCACTGGAACTAAATAGGTTTGATTGCAATTTAAAGAATTTAATATAGGTGCGCTATTAGCAGGATCCAAATAGTTGACAACAAAACCAGAAGGCAAATTTTGTAAACCCTTTATATATTCTTGCCAAAAAGGAGAACTTTCATCAAGATTTATTTTAATTGGCTCAGAAGGATTAGATAGTCCATCCGCACTAGTAATAAAAAATATATTTGGATAAGAGTTCCCACCATAATTTATTAATATTCCAGGTGTAGCTTTATCGCTGTATTTGGTAACTACCCTTACATTACCTGTTGTAGAAAGCCTGTTCCTTACTGCTAACGCGTACCTTGGGACTGAAAACTGTTTCTCAGCTAAAATTTCAATATTCTTGTCTGGAGAGCTTACAATTATTCTTTTATACTGACCTATATCAAATACAACAACTTTTACAGGTATAGAATTTTCAACTAATTCCCCTCCACTATATTCTGGATCCTCTGATAACTTTAACAAGGTATCATTGAGAGCCTTTTCACAAGCCATAAGATGATTGGCATTTGTTTTTATTACATTATCAGTATTTAATGTATTTTTGATAGCTAAAGAACAAATAGAAATTGCAATAAAAATAAAAAACATAGTAATCAAAACAAAAAGAAGTGAAAAACCACTTTTAGATATTTCGCAGTTTGATGTACTTTTCAATATGTGTTTTTTCAGGAGAGCTAATATCAATTGAAATCCTCACAATGTCGCCTGATGCATCTTCTATAAAATTCCCCTCTTCTATTCTGCCTCTTAAGGCACCAAGAGCACTAACATATACATCAGGTGGATTCATAGGTTCTGTATTACCGTTTACATACCTCATAAGAAAGCCATTAGAAACATAATACCCTACACGCTCATAATTACCATCACCTTCTGGAAAAGTCTCGTTTGGAATATTATCTAAATCAAGATTAAAAAATATAGAATTTTCATTTATGACTACCCCAGGGTCTGAATTTTTATCGCTTGCTAACAGCATGTTTTTATAACCGCATTGTCTAAGTTCTTGCTCAATTCTTAAAATTGCGAATGAACTTTCAGAAATTACTTCATCTTTACTCTGAATTTGCGTAAGAATTTTAGAAGAATTATACAAATTCATTACCAATATCAAAACTATAATAGATCCTATCAGCACTGATAGCAAAACTTCTAAAAAAGAAATCCCGCATCTAAAATTATTTTTAAAATTCAGATTGCAACGTAACATCCGCAAATCTTTTAGGAATCCTTTCATCAACAACTATTACAGTAATTATTTTTTTGCCGTTATTTACGATCTTCTGGATATTAACTTTAAAGCAATCACTATCAACGCAGCTAGTTTGTTCAACATTTAAACTCTGATCGCCTTTATCAGACAGAACTCTTTCAAAATTACTTTGCGCAACTTCAAGAGCCTTATTGTACAAATGCAGATTTTTCTCTGCAATCACAGATTGCGATAAACCTTCAAAAGAAATCAACATAAATATTGAAAGTATAAAAATACTTACAACAACCTCCAATAAGGTTATACCCTCCTCAGAATATAACGTCCTCACAAAACCCCTTAAAAAGAAAAAATGGTGTCCACGACAGGAATCGAACCTGTGACCCCCGGATTAGGAATCCGATGCTCTATCCTACTGAGCTACGTGGACATATATAAATAACATAGCAAAATAGCACTATTATGTCAAATTTAGTAATATTATGTTTTAATATATGATTATGACTGATAAAATAAAATTAAAATACAATTTTGATGATAAGCCCCCTCTATTTATAATATTTCTTCAAGCATTGCAATGGGTAGTACTAATACTTCCACCATTAGTAATCGTAGCAAGCACTATAGCAAAGCTAGACAATTTTACTTATTCAGAAGAGGCAAACTTTCTTGCAAAAATATTTTTAATTTCAGGAATTTTTCAAATACTTCAATTAAAATTTGGCCACAAATTACCACTTTTAGTTGGACCATCCACTGCTTTAATGCTTGGTTTTGTTTTGAACCCTAATGCCTCTTTAGAAGAGATTTCATTTGCATCAATCATAATAGGCATATTAATATTAATTCTTGCAAAAAGCAATATAATAAAGAAACTTTTAATACTTCAATCAAAAGGCGTTACAGTAAGTGTGCTTTTATTGATAGGTATCTCGCTAATTCCGATATCTATAAACTTAGCTTTTTCGTCAGTACCATTTACATCTAGTG